>JAFRDD010000116.1 GCA_017404025.1 Clostridia bacterium | reverse complement strand
TATATAATAACACATACGACAACATACGTCAAGAAAAAAATAAAAATTTGACAAAAAAAATAAGCATTTTGAATGCTTACAAAGATTTTTTGGAGAAGGAACTGTTAAATATCCGGCTTAATTAAGCTTCTTCTTTTATGTTAATTCCTTGACAAAATGACATTTTAGCAGTAAAATATAATAGTATTAAAATATACTAAAAGGAGATTTTTATGCAAAATAATAATAGAAAAGTTTTTGATAATTTGGTATCAAGAACAAAAATTTATTTAGTAATAATATTTTTATTATTACTTGTAATATGTATAAAAGAACCTAAATTGATAATTCCATCAATAATTATATTTATAGTAATAATGGCATATACATATTTTGCAAATAACAAAAGAAAAAGTGAAATATCAGATACATTGCAAGATTTAACTTTAACAGTAGATAGTGCTGCTAAAAGTAGTTTAATAAATTCGCCTTTTCCATTAGTAATAATAGAGACTGATGGAAATATTATATGGAAAAGCTCTAAATTTGTTTCTGAATTTGGTAATTTTGACATTAATAATTATTTAGACGATATTTCATATGATGTAAAATACGAAATAAATAATAGAAAAGATGGAATAAAAGAAAATACCATTTTAAGAGAATTAGAGATAGGGAAAAAAACATATCAAGTAGTTGGTAAATTTGTAAACATTAAAAATAAAGATAAAAAGAATAAAAAAGATTATATGATAATTTTATATTTTATAGATAAAACAGAAAGTATAAAATTGCAAAAAGAATATAATGATTCAAAAACTTGTGTTGGAATTATTATGGTAGATAACTATGAGGAAACAATGCAAACAATTGAAACAGAAGAAAAACCACAAATGACAGCAGAAATAGATAAAAGCATTTATGAATGGGCTAATATAACAAATGGTATTATAATAAAACAAGAAAAAGATAGATATATATACTTATTTGAACAAAAATATTTAGAAAAAGTAAAAGAAGATAAGTTTAGTATATTAGATAGAATAAAAGAAATTGATAATAGAGAAAAGGTCCAATTTACACTAAGTATAGCAATATCAAATGAAGGTGAAACAGATAAAGAAAAATACAAATCTGTACAAGCAGCAATGGATATTGTCTTAGGACGTGGAGGAGACCAAGCTGTAATTCGTGAAAATGAGATATATAAATTTTTCGGTGGAAGAGCTCAAGAAGTTGAAAAAAGAACTAAAGTAAAAGCAAGAGTTGTTGCACATGCTTTAGAAAATTTAATAAAAGATGCAAGCAAAGTAATGATTATGGGACATGGAAATCCAGATATAGATGCAATTGGATCTGCACTTGGAATTTACAGACTAGCAAAAAGTTTAGGTAAAAAAGGGTATATAATTAATAGCAAGAATTCATCAGCAATAGAAAGCTTTAAAGAGTCATTATTAAAAGATGAGGAGTATGAAGATGTTTTAATAAATGAAGATGTTGCAATTGAAAATATTGATGAGGATACAGTAGTTGTTATTGTAGATACTCATAAAAGGAATTTTGTTGAATCACCAGAATTGTTAGACAGATGTTCTAAAATAGTAGTGATAGATCATCATAGAAGAAGTGCTGATTTTATTGAAAATGCAACATTAACTTTTCAAGAAGTTTATGCTTCTTCAGCTGCTGAACTTGTAACTGAATTATTACAATATGTAGAAGTTAACGTAGATTTAAAAACAATAGAGGCTGAGAGCTTATACGCAGGAATTATGATGGATACAAAGAATTTTACTTTTAAAACAGGTGTTAGAACATTTGAAGCAGCAGCATATTTACGTAGGTGCGGAGTAGATATTATAAAAGTAAAAAAATGGTTCCAAAGTGATTTAAAAAGTTTTAACAAAATTGCCGACATCGTTAAAAAAGCAGAAATTGTTAATGAAACAATTGCAATATCTGTTTATAAAGAAAAAACAAAGGATGCAAGTTTGTTGTGTGCAAAAGCAGCAGATGAATTGCTTACTATAAGTGATATAACAGCATCATTTGTTTTAGGAAATTTAGGAGATAAAATTTGTATAAGTGGTCGTTCTATTGGCGATGTAAATGTACAAATAATATTAGAAAAACTGGGAGGCGGAGGTCATATAACTCTTGCAGGTGCACAAGTTGAAGGAATGACTATTGAAGAAGTAAAAAAAGAATTAATTCTAAAAATCAATGAATACTTTTCAGAAATAGTAAGCTAGGTTTTTAGGACGCGTTTCAAGAACAGTTTTTAGCAAGCCATAATGAATAAACTTTCATTATGGCTTGAATTATTCATTTAAATGTTATAAAATAATGTCGCAAAGGAGTGAGTTTAATGAAAGTAATACTAAAAGCAGATATAAAAGGTGTAGGAAAAAAAGATCAAATAATAGAAGCTTCAGATGGGTATGCAAGAAATTTTTTATTTCCAAAAAAATTAGCAGTAGAAGCTAATAATGAAAACATGTCAAAATTAAATGCAAAAAATCAATCTAAAGCTTATCAAAAAGAGCAAGAAAAGCAAGAAGCACAAGGAATTGCTGATAAAATGTCAAAAATATTATTAAAAATAGAAGTAAAAGCTGGAGAAAATGGAAAAATATTTGGAGGAGTTTCTTCAAAAGAAATTGCAGAAAATTTAGAAAAACAATATTCAATTAAAATAGATAAGAAAAAAATTGATTTAAAAGAAACTATAAAAACGCTTGGAACAGAAACTATAAATATTAAATTATTTGAAGGTGTTGTAGGAAAATTGAGAATAGATGTTATTTCTAAATAAAAAAGGGGAGAAAAAAATGGAACTAGGAAAAGTACCACCACATGATATAGAAGCAGAGCAAGCTGTTATAGGAAGTATGCTTACAGATAAAGAAGCAGTTACATCTTGTATAGAAGTTCTAAAAGAAGAAGATTTTTATAGAGAAGATAATAAAGCTATATATTCAGCAATTTTGAATTTATATAATAGAGCAGAGCCAATTGATATAATTACAGTTAAATCTGAACTAGAGTCGATGGGAAAATTTGAACAAGTTGGTGGTTTAGAATATTTGGCAGAACTTCCTGAAAAGGTTCCAACAACTGCAAATGCTATCAAATATATAAAAATTGTAGAAGAAAAGTCAGAATTAAGAAGACTTATAAAAACTGCAAATGAAATAATAGAACTTGGATATGATCCAACTGAAGATGTTAGTGATATTATGGAAAATGCAGAAAAGAAAATTTTTAATTTGATGCAAGATAAAAACCAAAAAGGTTATAGCCCGATAAAAGACGTTTTAGTTGAAAGTTTTAATAAGTTAGAAGAATTATATAATAGAAAACAACATATTACAGGAGTTCCAACAGGTTTTGCAGAGTTGGATTATAAAACTGCTGGATTACACGGGTCAGATTTAATATTAATAGCTGCAAGACCAGCAATGGGAAAATCTGCCTTTGCTCTAAATATAGCTGCTAATGCTGCATTAAAGGCAAATGTTCCAGTAGCAATATTTAGCTTAGAAATGTCAAAAGAGCAGATGGTAAACAGAATATTATGCAGTGAGGCTATGGTTGATAGTAATAAAGTTAGAACAGGAAAATTAGAAGAGGAGGATTGGGCAAAGCTGGCAGGAGCTATAGGTCCACTTTCCGATTCAAATATATTTATAGATGATACGCCTGGTATTTCTGTTATGGAAATAAGAGCTAAATGTAGGAAGTTAAAATTAGAAAAAAATATCGGACTTGTTGTAATTGACTATTTGCAACTAGTACAAGGAAGTAATAAAAGAATAGGCAGCCGTGAACAAGAGATTTCAGAAATAAGTCGTTCTTTAAAAATCTTAGCAAAAGAAATCAATGTGCCTGTTATTGCACTATCACAATTATCAAGAGCTGTTGAGCAACGTCCTGACCATAGACCTATGCTTTCAGATTTGCGTGAATCTGGAGCAATAGAACAAGATGCTGATATTGTAATGTTTTTGTATAGAGATGATTATTATAACCAAGAAAGCGAGAAAAAAGATATTGCAGAAGTAATTATTGCTAAACATAGAGGAGGTTCTCTTGGAAATGTAGAGTTGTTATGGATGGGCAATTATACAAAGTTTGTTAATTTAGAGAAAAGGTTTGATGATTAATTTTTGATTTTCAACGGGGACGGTCCTTTTTGAAAATTTTCAAAAAGGACCGTCCCCGTTGAAAATCAAAAATTAATCATCAAACCTTTTCTCTAAATTAACAAACT
>JAFRDD010000115.1 GCA_017404025.1 Clostridia bacterium | reverse complement strand
TCAGTTACCAATGCCAAAAATAAAAGTTAATATATTTGCTATATGATGAATAAATACTATGTTATGAAGAGCCGTATGCGATAACTCCGCATGTACGGTTCTGTGAGGGTTATATAGAGCAATCTATATTTCTACTCGATGTATTTTAAACAAGTATTAGAACAGAAAATTAAAATTTATAAGATGAATAGAATATTCTATATATTATGCACAAATAAAATTTGATTTTTACACATTTTACTTTTTAACTAAGTGATGATATATTATATATGTAAAATATATCAAAGGTAGAAAAAAATGTTGGCGACTTTGTTGCCAAGTTATAGAAATTATATAATAAGAATAATACTATATATACCAAAATAAGAAAATAAGGTAATTATTGAAATACCAATAATACCATAAATATTATATATGCTTATTGTATAACAAGTTCCACTACATGTGGAAGTAGTAAGAAATATAAAAAATAGACTAGTTTACTAGTCTGTTTTTGTTAATATATGTACTATTTCATTTACAACAATATCAGTCATAGTATCATAATTAATATCTTTATGTTTATGATATACAACTTCATGACAGATGTTATCAATTAAGCCAACAACAATGTGAGTTCTTTCTACTATATCGTTATAATAAAAATCATTCTTTTTTAATAATTCAACTAATACATTAGTCATTTCGATTTCGTTTTCATGGAAAAACTCTGCGACATCTTTATCAGAATGAGTCATAGCTGTTATTTCTTCGTGAGCTGATTGAGATAATTTATGATTTTTTACAAATTGAGAAATAACTTTTCTAATAATATCACTAAGATTTTGCTTGTTAATAGTTATATCATTTATAAAGTCTATACTAGGGTAAAAGATACTATTTGCATAACGTCTAAGACCTTCTAATAAAATGTCATGTTTATCATTAAAATAACTATAAACAATACCAGTAGAAACACCTGCAGCTTTTGCTATTTCTGCAGTATTAGTATTATAGTATCCTTTTTCACATATAAGATCAAAACCATATTTAATTATTTTTTCCTTCTTTTCAATAGAACGCTTTTGTATAGGTTCTCTAACTATATTATCAGCCATAGATGTTGTCCTCCTATTTGTAAATATACCTTAATTATAGCATAATAAAATAATAAGTCAAGAAATATGAAAAAAGTTTCACATTCTATTGACAATTATAAAACTTGTGATTATAATATTATAAAAATATGAAATAAATTTCACATAAAGGAGGAACTATGGAAAAGATAGTAGAATTAAAAAATGTTAGTAAAGTCTATAAGATAGGAGAGAATGAATTTAAGGCATTAGATAATATAGATTTATCATTAAATAAAGGAGAAATGATTGTTATTCTTGGACCTTCAGGTGCAGGAAAATCAACATTACTTAATTTAATAGGAGGTATGGATACTCCAACAAGTGGCAATGTAATCATTGATGGAGAGAATATTTCGTTATATAACGAAAATAAACTATCAGATTACAGAGCAGAGAATGTAGGATTTATATTCCAATTTTATAATATATTACCTAGTTTGACTGTTAAGGAAAATGTTGATCTAGTTAAAGATATTGTAAAGAATCCAATAAGCACAGAAGAAGCATTAAAAGGGGTAGGATTAGAAAAACATATCAGAAAGTTTCCTAATCAATTATCAGGAGGAGAACAACAAAGAGTTTCAATTGCAAGAGCAATAGCAAAAAATCCAAAACTATTATTGTGCGATGAGCCAACAGGTGCATTGGATAGTAAAACTGGTGTAGAAGTATTAAAACTTTTAAGAAAACAATGTGATGGCAATAATGGCGCGAATACTGTAATAATAGTAACACACAATGTTTTAATAGCAGATATAGCAGATACTGTTATAAATGTTAAAAATGGAAAAATTGAAAGTGTTGTAAAAAATGAAAATCCTAAAAATATTGATGATATAAAATGGTAAGAAAGGAAAAAGAATATGGGAACATTAAATAAAAAAATATTAAGAGATATCTGGAAAAATAAAGCTCAATTCATAACTATATTCTTAATGACTTTCTTGGCAATATTTGCATTTGCAGGTATTCATGGCTATATGGATGGTATGACATATAGTAGCAGAGTATATTATGAAAATCAAAATTTACAAGATTTGTGGATTACATCTAAAAATATAACAGATGAAAAATTAGAAGAAATAAAGAAATTGGATAATGTAAAAAATGCTGAAAGAATGATAACAATAAATGCTAATGTTATTGATTCAGAAAGATTTATAAATCCATTAAATAATGAAAAAATATCAGATTTAGTATTAGAATGTAATTTCATAGAAACAAATGAAATTAATAAAATGTATTTAATTGAAGGAGAAGAATTTTCAAAAGATAAAAAAGGATTATGGCTAGATTATTATATAGCAAAGAATCTTGGAATTAAGGTTGGAGATGATCTAGAACTTTCTATTGAAGGAAGTAGTTTTAAGGAAAAAGTTGTGGGATTAATTGAAGTTCCTGATCATGTATATTTTATAAAAGATGATACAGCAATTTTCCCAACGCATTCAGATTATGGTTTTGTATATTTGTCAATTGATGAATTTCCATCAAATTATATTTATGACAAAATACTTAAATCAGATGAAATGAAAGATGCAATAGACAATCTAAAAGAACTAAAAAATAAGTTAAAAGATTATGGAATAACAGATTATAACTCTATTCCAAGTATGATAACTAATAGTATTGATGGAATAGATAAAATTGATTTAACTAAAGCATTAGAATTAGTTGATGATTATGATAATAATAAACAAGAATTTATTGAAGCTATGGATAAAGACTTTAATATAAAGGATTCATATATTTATCCTTATGGAATTGTAGATGTAGAAAATGTAAATAAAATTGATGATGTAAAGAAAGATATAAAAGATAAAATTGAAGATATAGTAACTGTTACTGCAAGAGAAGATAATATTTCTTATTCGGGATATCAAAGAGAGGCAGAAGAAGGAGAAACATATTCAGGTGTATTTTCTGGATTATTTGTATTTATAGCAATACTATCTGTTGTAACAACAATGAATAGATTTGTAAAAAAAGAGAGAACACAAATAGGAACATTAAAAGCACTAGGAATAAAAAAATATAAAATTACATGGATGTATGTAAGTTATGGCTTATTTATAGCAATTATTGCAGGAATACTTGGTATTATACTTGGTAACATTGCTATTGGAAATACATTTCTTGAAATGGAAATGGAATATTATGAAATACCATATTACCATATTACAACAATTCCTTTGGTTTATTATGTTACAATTTCAATAATTGGAGTAATAACTTTTGTTACTTACTTATCTTGTAGAAAAGTTTTAAAAGAACCAGCAGCGGAAGTTTTAAGAATAGAAAGACCTAAAGTCAAAGTAAGAAAAAACGGAATTACAACTAAAAAATTCTTTAATAATTTATCATTATCAACTAAATGGAATTTAAGGGATATTGGTCGTTCGAAAGCAAGAACATTAATGGCTATTGTACGGAATTGCAGGTTGTACAATGCTTGTAGTTACTGCATTTGGAATGTCAGATTCAATAAAAGGATATATGGATTGGGAATTTAGTGTAATAAATAAATTTGAATATAAACTAAGTTTAGCTTCAGATTATACTAATAGCCAATATGATGAAATTATTAATAAATATGGCTCAAAAACAAGTGAAACAGTTGGAGTTGAGTTTAAAACTAATTCCGAAATAGTTGTAAAACCTCTTACAATAAATGATGCAGAAGGATTATTGGTAGTTACAGACCATAATAGAGAACCATTTACAATGAAAGATGATGGATTATATGTTACAGAAAAAATGGCAACTATTTATGGATTAAAAATTGATGATGAAATAGAATGGCATGTTATAGGTTCAGATAACTGGTATAAAACTAAAATTACAGGATTTAATAGAGATCCACAAAGCCAACAATTTTATTGTACAAAAGCATTTTATGAAACTACTGATGAAGAATATAAAGCAGATAGTGTATATACTAATGAAGATTTATCAAATATAAAAGAAATTGATGGAGTAAATACAATTCAAACAATACAAAACTTGAAAGATGGTATAAATAGTATGCTAGGAATGATGTATATGCTTATAGGATTATTAATAGGAGTTTCTTCAATTCTTGCAGTTGTTATTATTTACAATTTAGGTGTACTTTCTTTTTCAGAAAAGAATTATCAATTTGCTACATTAAAAGTATTAGGATTTAAGTCTAAAGCTATAAAGAAAATCTTTATAAAACAAAATATATGGATTTCAATTGTAGCAATTGCAATTTCGCTACCATTAGGATATACTATGACTGATTATATATTTGTTAATGCAATAGGAGATACTTATGATTTCAATGCGATGATTTCTCCTTTTACATATATAATATCAGCAGTAGGAACATTTATGGTATCTTATTTAACAAATAAATTATTAGCAAGAAAAATTAAGAAAATAGATATGGTATCAAGTTTGAAAGGAAATGAGTAATATGGAAATTGTATGGGGATTATTAATTCCATTGTTAGGAACAACAATTGGCTCAAGCATGGTTTTCTTTATGAAGAATAAAATGAATAATAAAGTGGAAAAACTTTTATTAGGTTTTGCTTCAGGAGTAATGATTGCAGCATCTATTTGGTCTTTAATAATACCTTCAATAGATATGGCAAAAGAGCAAAATGTTATATCATGGATACCGGCGACTGTTGGATTTCTACTTGGAATACTATTCTTGCTCATATTAGATAGTGTAATTCCGCATTTACACTTAAATAGTAATAAACCAGAAGGAGTAAAAGCAAAACTACAAAAAACTACAATGATGGTTTTAGCAGTAACTTTGCACAATATTCCAGAAGGTATGGCAGTTGGTGTTGTATTTGCAGGAGCAATGTCTGGAAATTCAGGAATAACAATGGCAGGAGCAATAGCTCTTGCTATTGGTATAGCAATTCAAAACTTTCCAGAAGGTGCAATAATCTCAATGCCACTAAAAAGTGAAGGAACATCTAAATCAAAAGCATTTTTATATGGAATTTTATCAGGAATCGTAGAACCAATAGGAGCAATTATAACAATAGCCTTAACAAGTTTAGTTGTTCCAATTCTTCCTTATTTGTTGTCATTTGCAGCAGGAGCCATGATTTATGTTGTAGTAGAAGAATTAATACCTTCTGCACAAACAGGAGAACATTCAAATATAAGCACAATTGGTTTAGCAATAGGATTTGTAATAATGATGATTTTAGATGTTGCATTAGGATAATCTAAAAAGTGGAGGTAAAAAGAATGATTAAATTAGTATTAGTTAGACATGGACAAAGCATGTGGAATTTAGAAAATAAATTTACTGGTTGGACAGATGTTGAATTATCAGAACAGGGCATTAAAGAGGCAAAAGAAGCAGGTAAAGTATTAAAAGAAAAAGGCTTTGAATTTGATGTAGCTTATACATCAGTATTAAAAAGAGCCAACGATACATTGAAATATATTTTAGATGAATTAGGAGAAAATAACATTCCTATAAAGAAAAGTTGGAGATTAAATGAAAGACATTATGGAGCACTTCAAGGACTAAATAAAAATGAAACTAAAGAAAAATATGGAGAAGAACAAGTTTTATTATGGAGAAGAAGTACTGATGTAAAACCACCTGAATTATCTGAAGACGATGAAAGATATCCAGGAAATGATTCAAAATATAAAGAACTATCAAAAGAAGAGTTACCTAAAACAGAGAATCTTATAGATACAATAAATAGAGTTATGGTATATTGGAACTCTGATATAAAAAAGGATTTAGAAGATGGTAAACGAGTAATAATAGCAGCACATGGAAATAGCTTAAGAGGTTTAATTAAGTATTTAGACAATATGACAGATGAAAATATTATAAAATTAGAACTAGAAACTGGAAATCCAATATGTTATGAGTTAGATGATAATTTAAAACCAATAAGACATTATTATTTGAAATAGTTTATTTAAAGACTATACATACAAAAAATTTAATGATATAATTTCGAAAAAGGAACATTTGTCGTTAAATAGTTTGAAAGGAAATGAGTAATGAAAACAGAAAAAAATATTTTAATTGCTTTTTTATTGAATTTAAGTTTTTCAATTTTCGAATTTGTAGGTGGTTTATTTACTAATTCAGTAGCTATATTATCAGATTCAATACACGACATGGGAGATGCCTTAAGTATAGGGATATCATTTTTCCTTGAAAAGAAAAGTAAAAAGAAACCTGATAATAATTATACCTATGGATATATTAGATATTCAGTCCTTGGAGGACTAATTACAACTGTTATTTTATTAGTAGGTTCGATTTTAGTTATTTATAATGCAATTGGAAGGATTATAAATCCTGTTGAAGTAAACTATAAAGGTATGATAATATTCGCTATTTTCGGATTTATAATGAATTTTTTAGCTGCATATTTAACAAGAGAAGGAGATTCAATAAATCAAAAGTCAGTAAATCTCCATATGTTAGAAGACGTTTTGGGTTGGGCTATTGTACTAGTTGGAGCCATAATAATGAATTTTACTGATATAAGAATTATTGATCCTATAATGAGTATAGCAGTTAGCTCATTTATATTAATAAATACATTAAAAAACTTAAAACAGATTTTAGATTTATTTTTAGAAAAAACACCACAAGATATCAATATTGAAGAACTTAAAGAACATTTACAAAAAATTGAAGGTGTGGATGATATACATCATATTCATGTATGGAGTATTGACGGATATAATAATTATGCAACAATGCATATAGTTACAAAATCTAATAACATAAAGAAAATAAAAGAAGAGATAAGAGAAGAATTAGAAGAACATGGAATATGTCATTCTATTCTTGAAACAGAGGAAGAAGCTTGTGGAGATATTGAATGTAATCCCAAATTACATGCTCAAGAAGGACATCATCATCATCACCATCATCATTAAAATATAGATTTATGGGGGCCTTAAAATGAACGATTATATCAATTTGACATTAGAAAATATTGATAAAGAACACATTTGCTGTGCAATAGGAGATCCAAAACATTAACAAGGTGTAGTAGGAAAAGAACTTTTAAAATATGCTAAAGAAAAAAAGAGAAAAATGTAAATCCACAAATTAAATGGATTATTGAAGTTGTAAATTTAATTGGTGTTGTCATATACTTTTTAAATAGAAAAAAAGTGATTTTATTTGTTCCAGAAACTTATGTTGGTGAATATGAATTGAAAACGAAGAGTGGAGATATTAATGTTGATTAATACTACTAAAAATATGGATTAGAGAAATCTAAGCTATATTTTTTTTTGAAAAATTTTGTAAAAGACTTGACTAAATATTAACAATAAATGATAAAATCCTGAATTTAACAGTTTATAGATATAAAAAGCTCGTAACTCATTGCAATATATGCGCTACGGGCTTTAATGAATTAAATTAATTTGTCGTAAGTTATTTCTTATTTTTAACTTTTTAAAATTTTTTTCATATTCT
>JAFRDD010000114.1 GCA_017404025.1 Clostridia bacterium | reverse complement strand
AGAAACAAAATATGAATATTGGAGAAACTATAAAAAACATTTTTATGGATAAAAAGAAAATATTCGCATTTTGATTTTTAAAGGAGCTTTCTTTCTGGGAGAAAGCTCCTTTTTAGATAAAAAACCATTATCTAGTAACAAAATATAAGTATTTTATATAAAAAAATCTGGACAATTAAAAAAATATGTGCTAATATATATTAGTACATATTTTTATGCCGATGTGGCGGAATTGGTAGACGCACCAGACTCAAAATCTAAATGGATTTTTTTATATATAAATCCTAAAAGTATTGATAGTTATATGGTTTGGGTTTGGGTTAGTTTTAAAAATTTATTAAATATCTAACCAAAATCTAACCAAAGTGTAATTTGCCAAAATTTTAATTTTAAATATGCAGGTGTGGTGGAATTGGTAGACGCGATAGACTCAAAATCTATTATAGGAAACTATGTGTGGGTTCGAGTCCCACCACCTGCACCAATTTTAAAAATTTTATTATCTAACCATTTGTGTTAGATACAGTTAGATAGAGATGAAGATTCGCACTCTTCATTTCTATTTTTTTGCACATTATTTAAGTTAAATGCAGATGAAATCGTATCTGCTGAAAATTGTTTTGAATTACTATCTAAATGTGCATATATATTCGCAGTTGTTGAAAAATTAGAATGTCCTAACCATTCTTGTATAGCCTTCATTGGAACACCTTTAGCAAGTAATAAACTTGCACATGAATGTCTTAAATCATGAAAGCGAATATGTCTTAATCCTAAATTATTTAATAGTATCTTGAAATGTTCTGATATATAGTCAGGTCTTACTAATTTTCCATCAGGTTTAACAAACACATAATCTTTATATTCTTTCGAATATGATTTTCCAAAAGCCTTTTTAAAATATTCCTGTTGCTCTTTAAATTCTAAAAGTTTTTCTGCTATTTCATTAACTAGAGGTAATGTTCTATAACTAGATTTATTCTTAGTTCTATCTTTTTTTATAAGTTGTCTTTTACCATCTAATTTAGCAATAATTACTGTATGTTTAATGGTTATAGTTTTATTTTCAAAATCAAAAGCATCCCATTTTAAACCTAAAACTTCACTTCTTCTTAATCCATAATATGCTGTTACCAAAATTATTAAATGCATAGGATCATCTTTGGATTTCTCGAATAACTCATTTAATTCATTTTCATTATAGAAACTACCAATATACTGTTCTTTTTTAGGTCTTTGTACTTTATCTGCTGGATTATTAGGTATAATATCCATTTTATAAGCATAATCTAAACATTTTCTAATTATTGCATGATGATGTATAACAGAATTTCCAGAAAGCCCATCTTTATATAGTGTATTATAATATTCTTGGATGTCTATTACTTGTAAATCTACTAATTTTATTGGCTTTTTGGTAAAATATTTATTAATTCTATCATTTACAATTTGCTGATATGAAGTATAAGTAGAAGGCTCGATTGTTTTTCTTACAATCTCTAACCAGTCTTTAATAAAATCAATAAATAAAATATTATTAGTGTGATTTACTTTGGACAGTGAATTACAATTCAAGCTATTTTCAAATTTTGTCTTTATTTCTTCAGCTTTTGCTAATGCTTGCTTTTTATTTCCTCTAACTTTTAGTTTAGTGGATACCCATTTTTGTTTTCTTTTTCCATTATTATCTTTATAATTTAAAACGGCTTGATATATTCCGTTCTTCTCATGTAGGCTTACTGTTACCATTTTTAACTCCTTTCACAATATAACAGATTTGATTTAACCTACTATTGATATTGTAAAATATAATACCACATAATAAGCAAAAATACCATTCTTTAATTATTGTTTACTAAATATTTAATTATATTGTTTTTAGGAATTCTATAAGCTCTACCAACTTTAATAGATTTAATAGTATTTTCTCTTAAAAGTTTATAAGCAAGTGTTGAACCTATATTTCCTAACATTTCTTTCATTTGTGTAAAATTTACTACATCTGGGTAGTTTGAAAACATTGAATTATAATATGTATTATCCATGATTACACCTCATTTCTATAAATTTTAATAGAGTATATATACTGTTATTAAATTCGAACTAACGAAAGTATAATATGGATAGTTCGTAAAATCAATTTCCTTTTTTTTCCCTTTTTTCTATACAAGTGCTAATTGTAAAATAATGTAAGATGTGGTAGAATACTGTAAAATAGTTAGATAAAGGAGTAAAAGAATGGCAATCAGTGATATATCAAGAATAGAAGTAAAAGGAAATTGTTTTATGGATGATACAGAACTAAAAATATTTGAGTCTATAGATCAAAATGATTCTGGAAAAATAATAAATAATAGTGTAGCTGTTGTTTATGGTAAAAACGGCGAAGGAAAAACAACTATTAGTGATAGAATTAATGAATTAAGTAGAGAAGAAACTTCACTGCTAAAATTAAAAGATGTTTCAGGAAATATTATTGAATTAAATGAAGAAGAATTAAAAAGAATATTTGTGTATAGTGAAAACTTTATTGATACAAATGTAAAGTTTAATGAAAGTGGATTAAAATCTATAATAATGTTTGGAAAGCAGGTAGAATTAGATGACAAAATTAAAGAAAAAGAAGATTTATTAGAAAAGCATAAAAATGAGTTAACAAAATCAGATGATAAAATTCAAGAATATACAGATGTAGAAAGTGTTAAAGCTCCAGATTATTATATGAACAAAATGAAAAACTATTTAAAAGGAGATAAATCTTGGGCAGATGTGGATAGGATTATTAAAGGAAATAAAAATAAAACACCAGTAGATGTTATGGATATAGTTAGAGCTTTTGAGGCAGAAGATAATTTAGACGAAATTGAAAAAGAATTTAAACATTTGGAAGAAATATTTTTAAAGAAGGATTCTAATTTTTCATCTAAAATAGAAAAAATACAATTAATTAAAAATTCAAAAGAGATAGAAGAAAATATTCAAAGACTATTAAAAGTCAAATTTACAAAAAATGAATTAACTGAAAAAGAAAGTAAAATTTTAGAATATGTAAAAAATGGACAACAGACATTTTATGAAAATGTTAAAGAATATTTTAAAAATGATGTTGATATATGTCCATATTGTTTAAGAGAAGTAAGTGAGCAATACAGAAAAGAGCTAGTAAAAGACATTGAGAATATTCTTAATGATGAAATAAATCAATACAAAGTGAATCTCGAGAATTTAGTAATTCCTAATATAGAAATTGATGAAACATACAAAGAAATTGATGAGACCTTATACAAGGATTTAGTTATTTTAATAGAAAACTACAATACCCAAAAAAATAAAATTAATGAACTAGTTGAAAAAAAGAAAAATAATGTTTATGAGATATTATCCGAAAATGAATTGGAAGATGTGAATATATCTACTATAATTGATGATATCAATACTAATTTTGAAAAGTTAAATACTAAAATTGAAGAAATAAACAATATCATTGAAAATAAGGAAAAAACTAAACAAAGATTAATATTACTCAACAAGAAAATATATTACTTTAAAATTCAAGAGGATTATAATAAATATAAAAAGTTTGATGAAGAAAAGAAAAAGGAAATAACCAATAATGAACTAATTAAGAAAAATATAGAAACTACTAAAACAGAGATAGCATTATTAAATGCACAAAAAAATAATATTCATATTGCTTTAGATAGGCTTAATAAGTATTTAGAATATATTTTGTTTAATAAAGATAGATTAAAACTAGAGTGCAAGCATAATGAATATTTTGTAAAAGTAAATAATAAAGATGTAAAGTTGAAAGATTTATCTTTAGGAGAAAGAAACATTATATCTATGGCATATTTTTTTACATTAATGTTAGAAGAAAATAATGAGAATAGTGAATTTGAAAAAGATAGTTTTATTGTTCTAGATGACCCTATTTCTAGTGTTGATTCAGATAATAAAATAGGTATATATAGCTTTTTAAGAATGATGTTCTATAAAGTAATAAAAAATTCACATAGCAAAATACTATGTTTTTCTCATAATTTAGAGGTTATATTTAATCTTGAAAAAACATTTTCAGATATAGGAAAAGCTAAAATGACTATGAAAGAACTAAGAAAATGTGAATTAAATGAATTTAAATACAAAAAATATAATGAATATTCAAAAATGCTAACTGAAATATATGAATTTGCTAATGAAGATGAAGGCTATGAAAAATTAGAATATACTATAGGTAATCAAATGAGAAAAGTTTTAGAAGCATATGCTACTTTTAATTATAAAAAAGGAATTGAAAGTATAAGTACTACAGAAGAAATATTGAATAAAATAGAAGATGAATCTAAAAGAGAATATTTTAGAAATTTTATGTATAGGCTAATTTTAAATGGTGACAGTCATATGGAAGAAACCGCAAGAAGTTATCCTAATAGTACATTTTTTGATCATATAGATATTAATGAAAAAATTATTACAGCAAAAAGTTTATTAGTATTTTTATATTTAATAGATGATATTCATATAAAAATGTATTTTAGTAATAATAAACAAATAAAAAATATTGAAAGTTGGTGTGAGCAAATTTAATTTTTCTTTAATACCACTATAATATACTATCCCTATTTTATCAAGGCTAAAGTGAATGAGCAAAGCTCAGCCTTGACAAAATAGAGTTAGTATATTTTTTTGCAATTAAGAGGAAAAAGAATTACTGTAAAAGTTCACTCTGGTTCACTTTTCGGCTTTAAATAATGCTATATAAATAAATGCAGGAAAGAGATGCATCACGCATCTTATACATATATAGAAAGACAAGCTTTCTATGGTTGACAAAAAAACAATAGTTTTAAGCAAATATGATGTAAAAATTCACTTAGTGAACTTTTTAAAGAATGTTAGAAATCAACAAAAAATGATAAAAAACTAAGCAAAGTTCACCCGGTGTACTTAAGTTCACTCGGTGAACTTGAAATACATAAAAAAGTTCACTAAGTGTACTAATTAATTCACAAAATGAACTAAAATTTTAGGTTTTGTTCATTTTGTGAACTACTAGATTTTTTCTTAAAAATATGATATAAGTATAAAAAAACAATATTGGAGGAATCAAATATGGAATTTGATGATGATATAAGAGATGAAGCGCTTGAAAAGGCAAACGAAAGATGGAATGTTATACATAGTAATTATGAAAGAGCTAAGATAAAATATGATGACTGGTTAGAATTATTTCAAAGAGCAATAGATAATTGTAAAACACCTATTATTGATTTAGGTTGTGGTAGTGGTAATGATACTTTATATTTAGTTGAAAGAGGAAAGAAAGTAATTCCATGCGATTATTCGAGAAATGCAGTACAAAACATACAAAAAAATTTCCCTGAAGTAGAAAGAACAGAATGTTTTGATATGACAAAGGGCTTACCTTTTGAAGATAATTTTACAGATATAATAATTAGTGATTTATCTCTACATTATTTTACAGAGAGAAAGACTTTTGAAGTTTTAAATGAAATAAAAAGAGTTTTAAAACCAGATGGAATATTACTTTTTAGAGTTAATTCTGTAAAAGATGTTAATTATGGTGCTGGAGAAGGAAAAGAAATTGAACCCCATCTATATAAGACAAGTGATGGAAGATATAAAAGATTTTTTGATGCACATGATTTGGAAAAATTTTTTACTGATTGGGAAAAATTATATATACATGAAGAGACTATGGGAAGATATGACTTGCAAAAAGTATTGTGGAGAGGTGCAATGCAAGTAAAAAAGTAATTATGTTTTGAAAAATTAGAAAAGAGGAAAACATGAAAGATATAAGGGTACTAAAAGCTAATAAAGAACACAAAGAATTCATAATACATGCTAACAATGTAATAAATAATGTTAATGATACAGAACAAACAAATGGATTGGAACAAAATATTGATAAAGATTATTTCTGTGATAATCCTAAGTTTCATTGTTTAGTTGCAGAAATAGATGATAAACCTGTGGGAATGATTTTATACTCATACTTCTATTGGGCAAATGATGGTGAGGTTCTATGGATTTCTCAAATGTTTGTTGAAGAAGAATATAGAAAATATGGTGTTTTCTTTAAATTAATAGAGAAATTAAGAGAAGAAAACCAAGATATAAAAATAGTATCTTGTGCAACTGGTGATGAAAATAAAAGAATGCAACGAATTTTGAAATATTATGGTGGACATGAAATTAATTTGAAATTTTATTATAAGAAGGTGTGATTATGGAAGAATTAAATTACAAATTTGCAGAAAATTGGTGCAATAAATTAAAAGAATATTGGTTTAATAAAGATATCGAAAAAGCCGTTTCATTATTTGAAAAAACAACATTTTATCAAGAAACGCCATTTTTAAATCCATATACGACTTTGGAAGAAATCAATCAAGAATGGCAACATGTAAAAAATGAAAATATTAAAAAAATAGAAATAAAGGTACTAGCAATTGATAATAATTCTAATACTGTAATTGCTGAGTGGTATTTAGAACAAAATAATAAGATATATGATGGAATTTACGAAATTAAATTTAATGATAATTTACAATGTATTTATTTTAAGAGTTGGGAAATGATAAAATAAATTACTATATAAAAATAATAGCTTAACACTTGTCATCAAGTATTAAGCTATTTAACTTTTCATCTAAACCCTAAGGTTTAGGCATCGGCATACCGCCTCAAATATAAATTTTATAAAAATTTTTGTGAATTATTTGACTTTTTTATATATTTTGAGTATAATAATTATAGAAAGATGAGATACCACAGAAATGTGGCGTATCGTTTGATTAATATTTTAAATTAAAATACATCTCTAACGATCCAACAGAGATGTGTTTTTTTCATTGTCTAATTTTCTTACTGTAACAACTAGAGCTACAAATAAGGCAATAGCGACAACGGTTACTATTGCAAGTTCAATAAATAATATGTATATAAAAAGTAAGTAAACTTGTTCTAATAACATATGCATCGCCTCCTCTCAAGTAGGATACGATACACCACATCTTGCTTCTCTCATCTGGTTATAGATTATACTTTATTAATGAATAAAAATCAATAGTTTTTTACCAAAAAAACAAAAATTTGTTTTGCTATATTTTATATCTAAAGTCATTATCAAATATTTTAACAGTCAAACATATTTCGTTTAATCTGCTCATGATTGCTTCAATTGAAGATTTATTCTTTCCGACTGTGAAAATGTCTATAAGTTGATTCTCACTAAAATTCGTAGTAATTATAATTGGTTTGTTATGCTCATATCTTTCATTAATGATGTAGTATAATTTTTCGAGTACCCATTCACTAGGTTTTTCTTTTCCTAGATCATCAATTATTAAGACATCACAATTTATAAACTCTGAAATGATTTTTGATTCATTTTCATCAATTTCATTATTATAGCTTTTCTTTATTATTCCAAAGAGTTTTATTGTAGATCCAAATATAACTGACTTCTGCATTTTTATTAATTCATTTGCGATACTACAAGCTAAATGTGTTTTACCAACACCATATGGACCGTAAAATATAATTCCAGTTCCTCTTTTATTTGCAATGTCATAGTTTGATATAAACTTTTTAGCAGTTTCAAATGCTTTTATATTATTGTTATTTACTTGATATGTTTTAAAGTTCTTCTCAAAAAATCTTTCTCCTAGATTACTATAATCAAGTAACTTTTGTAATTGTGATTTTTTATTATTTAGATTCAATTTGTCTATTTCTTGTTGAAGGCGAACTTCATATGGTGGTAGTTCATCAATTTTCTTTTTTAATCTATCTGGCATTACACCAGTTTTAAGAAATTCTTTAATATCTTGAACTATAGGATTTGATGTATTATTAGTTATATTATCAATATTAATATCCATTAGAAATATTTCGCCTCCTCTTTTGTATAGTTAATTTTAAAAATATTATTATTAATATCTTTATCATTTTTGAGTATAGGAGGTAATCCATTTTGATTATAGGTAAATTGTTGTTTTAAATTATACCTATTATCAATTTTGAATATAGGTTTTAATATTCTATGTTCAATTTCTTTAGAATCTTTTTTATATTTCAAATGTACTTTTATGTATTTCTTATTACTAAGTGAACTAACTAATTTTGAAACATGATTTGTTGTAAGGTTAAGTAGTTCTGCTAACCCATTATTACTTAAAGTGGTGTTAGAATAGATATATAGACACAAAATTTTACGAATCGAGAAAAAGATGATATAATATTATGTAAATGTAAAAAGGAGTGTCTAATTTATGAAAACATATACAGAAGAATTTAAAAAGACAATTGTAGAATTGT
>JAFRDD010000113.1 GCA_017404025.1 Clostridia bacterium | reverse complement strand
TTTATTATTATTTGTTGTTTTATATCCAAAGTTACCAACTCCTATCAACCCTTTCTCTTAAATTCCTTTAAGAGAAATTATACTATTTAGGTGGATCAGTTTTCAATTATTATTTGGATCATTTTTAGTTTAGCATAAACAGGCTTTAAATTATCTAATAATTCAATTATATCCTTACTAGAATTATCAATCTTTTTAGTTTGTTTGTTAGCACCTTCAAGCTTTTTACGTTCTTGTTCCAATTTTCTTTTAATTTCTCTATAATTACCCATGTCTTTAACATTTATGTCTTGATTTCTGCCTTTTTGCTTTGTTTTAAGCCTACTATCAACATCATAGAACTTATTATATGATTTAATACAAGCATTTCTCATTTTATCCTGTATTTCAGAAAGTATTGTTTTAGTAAATAGTTGTGATTTTCCAACTTGTTTTTTCATACCTCTTTTACAATTATCTATTACTGGAATACCTACAATATGCATATGTGGAGATGTTTCATCGAAATGTATTGTAGCATTTGCTATTTTAAAAGTAGGGAGTATTTTAGCCAAATCTTGTATTTGCTCATTATATACATCAGTCATTTTATATCTATACTCATTATCTTTGTCTTGCCAAAAATCCATATCTCCAAGTTCTATTATAATTTCACAAGCAATATCATTTTGAGAATTACATACTTTTTGAAAATAATCTTTGATTTGTCTATCAGCTCTTGTTTTGCTATTATATTCAATTCTAGCTTGTTCAAATTCATCTAAATATACTTGTTTAACATCTTCTACAATGTCATTTGTTCCATATATAGTTGTAATAAGTTCTCTTTGATTATCATAATCTCGTAAGTTATGCTTATTTACTTTTGATAATCCCTTTGCATTTTGAATAGCATTATTTGAAAAAGAGGTAGTACCAGATACATTTCCTTTTGATACTTTCTTTGCTAATTTACTTTTATTCCTATCACTACCCAAGTGAAAAGAATAGGCTAATTCTTGTTCCATATAAGCACCTCCTTGAATTTGCTTCGAAGCACAGGACTTTGACCTTGTCATAAGTCCTAAACCCCCTATGAGTTATGACGTGCCATCATAACTCGGGGGCTCTGCGAGGCAAAATTTTATCTTGACAGATAAAATTTATCCAAATTACCTCACACAAAATTTATATTGCTAACGCAAATATAAATTTGTATTCGCCAATTTGCTTGTTGCAACACAGCCTACATAAAAGTAATAGTTGCAACAATTATTTGTGCTGTTTCTTTGTAGTAGTATGAGTAACAAGTCCAAGTCGTAATTTTCCTTCTGGTTTTGCTAAAAAGTTTTTATATTGCTTTATTGCTACCATTCTGATTACTCGTTGATTTTTCTTTAACTTGAACTCAATATGTCTATCTCTAATTTTAGCGACTTGTGATTTATTATCATAGTTTTCATCTATCTTATCATCGTAGAAATAGTATTCTCCTAAATCCATATAATTTATATCTAATTCTGTTTTCAACGTACTTAAATAATCTTGTAGTTGGTCGTTGTTCATATTCACACTAATTTTTGTATCTTCAAGTTTACCATCTCTTTCTAGCATTGTTGGAAAATCTACAACACCATTATCATATAGCTTGTCTATCTGTTCTACAAAACTACTTCTAAAATTGATTTTATCTATATCAAAATTGCCATCTTCGTCTTTCTTTAATGTAGCAGTTTCAATAAATTTAGATATAAAAGATTGCTTTTCTTCTTTACTTTTCATAGTCCATAATTTTAATAATACATCTTTATACATTTGATGCTCTGTTAGTTTTTCTCTTTCTATATCTCTTTCGGCAAGAAGATTTATAGGATTAAATGTTTCTTTGTCAAAGTTAAGTGCTTCAATTTTTTTAGTGTCCAATTCTGCTAATTTCTTTTCAATAAATTCATAATCTTTTGCAAAATCTTCTTCTTTTATTATTCCATTTTCAAATACTCTCATAAGTCTTTCTTTTGATTGTTCTAGCTTTTTGATTTCCTCTTCGATTTGTTTAGTTTCATTATCTTTCTTTTCAGCAAGTAAAGGGTAGAAGTATTTTTTTACATTGAAATCATACTCTACTAAATCCAATATATAGTCAATTAAACAATCTTCAATTTCATCTTCGTTATAATACAAATTGCAGTTATCACAAAAGTAATACATATATTTAGATTTTTTACCACCTGCACCTTTACAAGTCATTATTTTACCGACAAGTTGGGCATACAAGTTTTTGAAAGAATATATAAACTCTATTTCTGCAATAAGACCTTTGATTTTTCTCTTTTTGTTTTTGAACTTCTTCCCACATAGCTCTTGTTATAATAGGAGGAACAACATCAACAAATAATTCTGTTTCTTTATCTGTATCATATTTATATCTTTCATAGTCGCCCATATAGATTTTATTATTTATAATTCTATCAATGGTAGAGTCGCACCATTTCTTATTATTAGGAGATAAGACTTTTTCATCATTTAGGATATTAGATATTGCTTGATAGCTTTTACCTTCTAAATACAATTCAAATATTCTTAAAACAATATCTTTTGTAGTAACATCTACTTTTAGTGTTTTATCAATATCTCTATAATAACCTAAAGGAACTTTACCTGGAATATGACCTGCTTTAATTGCACCATTTAAACCAAACTTTGTCCTTTCAGATACTATTTCAATTTCAAGTTGTGATAAAACCGTTAACATTCTAACAAAGAAACGACCATTTGCAGTAGAAGTATTAACATCATCTCTATCACAAATTAAATAGCAATGATATTGCTCTAAAGTACTTATTAAAACTTCTAAATCTCTTACAGAACGAGTTACTCTATCTAATTTATAAGCTACTATATAATTTAGTTTTCCTGCTTTCATATCTTCTAACATTTGTTGAAATGCTGGTCTATCTTTCATATTTTTTGCAGATATTCCTGCATCTTTATACACATTAAATATTTCAAAATCTTTATATTTACATAGTTGCCTTAATTTTTCTTCTTGTTCTCCTAAAGAAAAACCTTCTCTAGCTTGATCCTCTGTACTTACTCTAATATAAATACCTGCAATTTTCTTTTCTTCTTTTTCCATTCGCTACCTCCTAAAAATAAACAAAGTGCTAGTATGATAACTAACACTTTGAAATCTATATAACTTGCTGAAAATAACAAATCTCGCTTTTTTTAGCACTTTATTTGATTTTTATAAATAGAATTAAATAAAAAAAGCGTAAAGATTTGTTGATGCGAAAAATTGCTATGCAATTTTTCTGTGCAATGTACTTTATTAATTTACAGGAAATGAAATTTACTATAAATTAATAAACTTCTAGTATTAGTTACCATTGATAAAATCTCTTAATTTTGAGAGTGGGTATTTATTTGCTAAATTACCTATGTAAAAATACTCATGTTCATTAAAGAATAAATATACTTTATCTTTAATAACAGCAGTATGTGGCTCTACATAAGCAAGATTAGTTTTTTCAACCATTCTCAAATTACCATTCTTTATCTTTGGTACACAATTACTAAAAGTGCAAGCCCATTCAATTTTAGAACGTAATTCTTTATTTATTGATATTTCTCTTTTAACTGTTGATATCATATCACAAAAACCCCCTTTTTTCAACATTTTTAGGCTGTATTTTCCCATTTATTACCAATTAAGGCGATAAAACAAAAAATAAGCCGACTAAATCGACTTATATAAGTGATATGATATTCACCTTTGTTTTCTTCAAACTCACTTGTATCAATAATTACAAGTAGTTCGACGAAAACGCATTATGGAGCTCTTGGGCGGAATTGAACCGCCGACCTGCAGATTACGAGGCTGCTGCTCTACCAACTGAGCTACAAGAGCATTTGTTATATTATTATATATTGAAATAGCTCATTTTTCAAGTATTTACATTAATTTTATAAAAAAGAGTTGCCAAAGGGACGGTTCTCATGGCAACTTTGGCCCTAAAAAAAGTTGCCACGAGAACCGTCCCTTTGGCAACTCTTTTTTGTATTATTTAAATCTCTTACCTTTAGCTCTTCCTTTTTTCTTCGCTGGTTTTTCTATTTTTAATTCTGAATAATTATCTTCTGGTTCATAAATAATTGGTCCACCATATTCTCCATTTTTTTCTTTTTCCATTTCTTTTTTAAACCATGAATCTTGCTGTACTACTTCTTTTTCGTCTTCTTCATCAACACTTGTTTGAAGTATACTATTAACATATGCTTTTTTATTATTTTTTTCAAATTCTTCTATTTTCTCTATTTCTTCTTCATAATCTTCACTATCTTCTTCTATATTATTTCTATTTCGTATCTTTTTTACTGCAAATATACCAATTCCCAATAATCCAATTCCTACTACTGCGATTATAATTATATTTTTAATACTAAACTTTTCATTTTGCTTTGCTAAACTTTTTTTAACAGTTACTTGATATGTATATATTTTTCCATCTTTATCAGTAACTAAAATATTTATTAAATTCTCACCTTCTACCAAATTTTCATTTCCTGTTATTTCAACTGTTGAATTGGCATCACCTGCTTTTGTTGTAATATCTAATTTAGTATCAGTGCCTGTATAATTTACTGTATATGAATACACTTCTGGATTAAATTTAGGTGACATTTCTATTCCTGCTATTTTTAATTCTGATAGGCCTTTAACTTCTTTAGTTTCAACTTTTTCTTCTTTCTTTTCTTCTTGTGGCTTTTCTTCTTCAGCAGAAGCTTTTCTTGAAACATTTATTGTATAAGTTTTTTTAGTACCATTTTCTGCTGTTACTATTACTTCTAATGCATTATTTCCTTCTTGCAACGTTTTTTTACCAGTTCCTGAAATTTTAGCCTTAGTGTCTTGAGCTTTTGCATAAACTTCTACTTCAGTAACATTATTCTCTACTTCTAGACTATATGATGTGGTTCCAGACTTAAAACCTTTAAAATCATATTCTTTTGGTTTTATTCCTAAATCGCTTAAATTTGCATTACTTGACTTCGCTGTAGTTGTATTTTTATTTGTTGTACTTTTGGTTGTTGAATTATTTGTTTTAGCTGGTGCTGTTGTTGGTACTAAGTCTGCCTTTGGAGCTTCAGTTGGTTCAGATTCTGGCTGTGGTTCTGGCTGAGGCTCTGGCTGAGGCTCTGGTTCAGGCTCTGGTGTTGTTGGTGCTGGTACTGGTTCAATAGTTTGCTCTCCTTCATTTTCCCCATCTTCTGCATATACTGTTTTATTAAAAAAAGCATATCCATTACAACTTATTATTATTATTATTGTTAAAATAGACACTAATTTTTTCATACATACCTCCATTTTTATTTATCCAAATAATTTTTCAAGAACAATAATAAACATAGCATGTGACCATCCAAGTCCAATTACCCAGTTTGCTTTTAATGTATTATTATCAACTTGTTCACCAAGTAGACCGTGTTTTCCAGCAGTTTTTAAAACAAAATCAAATGTTTCTTTTGCTTTTTTCTTTTCTCCTATGCTAATATAATACAACGTCATCCATAAATTTGCAATAGGCCATGGATTACCATTAATATAATTATCATTTTCAAATCTTTGATATCCTCCTGTATATGTTCTTAATGTTAAATTAATTCTTTCTACTGTATTTTGTATATTTTTTTCTTTAGGCTTAAAAACTTTAAATGGTATAACTGCACCTAAAATACTGATATCCATTTTTCTATCTTCAGCATTTCTCACATAACATTTTTTCTGTTCATCATATAAATTTTCATTCATGTAATTTTTTATTAATACTAGTAATTTTTCAATTTCTTTCTCATTTTTTGAAATTTTTTCTTGTTTTAATCTATTATTTTCAAAATTCGAAGTATCTTTTCCTAGTGTTTTATATATTTTCAAAATACTATCAAATGCTGAATAAATACTTGCTATTGAATAAAAATGAATTCCTTCACACATTTCCCATAAATCATAGCTTACATGATATTTGTGACCTTGGCTATTTACTTGTTTTTCAATTTCTTCTTTTACAATATCTCTATCTCTTTCATCTGTTCCATCAATTTCTAGCCAATCCTTTACATATTTTTTTAAGAATTCTATCGCTTTTTCGCACATTGGTAAATTATCTTTTAAAAATTTTTCATTTTTTGTATATTCATAATGTTCATAAACGCCATAAACAACACTTGCAGTTTCATCAATTTGATATCCCCAACAAGGTGCTAATTTTCCATCTGTAAAAAATCTTTGCTCCCACATTCCATTTTTGCTTTGAGTCATTCTACAAAATACTTTATAAAATTTATCTGACTCTTTATCCATTTTTAAAATATCTAATGCTTTAGTTATAAATACAGCATCTCTTGGCCAACAATAAGCATATCTTCCACATTTTGTAAATTCTTCATCTATTTCAGGGGAAGCTATAATACCTCCTGTTTCTTGATTAATTAGTAATGGAAATAAAAGAATACTTCTTTTATATATTTCAAATATTTTTTCTTCATACCCGTTTTGGGGTTCTTTTACATTTAATCCATTATGATCTTTTACATATTTTCTCCAATAATTTTTTGTATTTTGATATTCTTTTTTTAAATCAATTTTCTTGATTCTTTCTATTTCATCTTCCATATCTGATATGTTTTTATTTTCATCTATTAAAATACATATTTCTATCTCTTTTTTTTCTAAAGGCTTTAATTCACCAATTTCAAAACTTATACTACAATCATTTGACATTCCTATATAATCTTTACAGTATAACTCTCCTCGATTTATAGTATTTTTGCTTCCATGTATTTGATGTTTACTAATATTAAGCCCTTTTGCAAAAGTAGAAAATGCAAAATCATGAGCATATTGTAGCATTCCACCATCAATTATCTTTGCTCCAACAAAATTGTTATTATCGGATAATAATTCAGAATGTATAAAAAAATTTACATTTAAATCAATTTTACCTTCATTCATAAATGTATATTTTTTTACTAAAACATTGTCTTTTAATAAAATGTAATCTGTTTGAAGAACTTTTAAATTAAAATAAGTATTTGTTATTTCTGTATTCAAAATATTCGTATCTAATTCATAATATTGTTTATAAGTATTATTTATATCTTCATGTAAATAAATCAAATCAGAATTATTTACGCTTACTCCTGTATGAAAAAAATTAACATATTGTCTATTATCTTTGCAAGGGAAATAAACTCTTTGCATCTCTCCTTTTGAATCAAATGTTGCTATCATATTTTTATTTCCAATTATTGCTTCATTCAAATATTTCTTTTGCATTTTTACCCCTCTATTACATTTAGAATTTGTTTTTCCAGTTCTTTCATTTTTTCATTTATTCTAAATATATCTTCATCTTTTAAATTTTCATTTTGTGCATCTTCTCTTACTGCCATATCCATATCTTGTATTTCATTTTTCAATTTTTCTAATCTTTGTATTAATTCTGTCCTTAAATTTGCTGGAACAGATAATTTTCTTCTTGCTTGATGTGTTAGAGTTAATTCATCATTTAATTCAAAAGTATCTCCATATTCTGGAATACTAACATTTATCTGGGCTTCTGTTTCTATTTTTTCTTTTAAGACATCTTGTGATTCTTCTTCTCCATGAACTAAAAATATATGTTTTGGCTTTTTTATAAATGAATACACAAAATTCATAAGCCATTCTTGATCAGCATGTCCTGAATAACCTTCAATATATTCAACTCTAGCATTAACAACAATTTCGTCACCAAATATTTTTACTTTTTTAGCACCGTTTACTATATTATAACCTAAAGTTCCTGGTGCTTGATATCCAACAAATAAAATAGTGCTATTAGGATCCCATAAATGGTGTTTTAAATGATGTTTTATTCTTCCAACTTCACACATTCCACTCGCTGAAATTATGATTGATGATTCTTGACTCTCATTAAGTGCTTTTGATTCATCAGCTGTAACTGTAAATCTTAGTCCTGGAAATTCTAAAGGATCATCTCCTCTTTGTATTTCTTCTCTTATTTCATCTTCAAACAAATCAGTATTTTCTTTAAATACTTCTGTTGCAGATATTGCAAGTGGACTGTCAACATAAACAGGTACATTCATTAATTTTTCAAATTTTTTAAAGAATTCCTCATCCTCTTTTTTTTCTTTTAATTTATTTAATTCATATAATATTTCTTGGGTTCTGCCTACTGCAAAAGAAGGTATAACAACTGTTCCTCCTTTTTCCAATGTTTCAGCTACGATATTTAAAAACATCTCTGCTTTATCATCATTTCTTATATGCAATCTATTTCCATAAGTTGATTCCATTACTAAATAATCTGCATCTTCTATCATAGTAGGAGAATCTAATAAAGGTATATCATTATTACCTATATCTCCTGTAAATACAACTTTTGTCTCTTTATTTCCTTCCTTAACCCATAATTCAATAATACTTGATCCTAACATATGTCCTGCATCATTAAATCTAGCATGTATATTTTCGTCTATTTCAATTATCTCATCATAACTTACAGGTTCAAATATTTCTAAACATCTAGCAGCTTGTTCTGCCGTATATAAAGGCTCTTTAGGTTGTTCTCCTTTTCTTATTCTTTTTTTATTTTTCCACCCAATTTCCATTTCTTGAATATGCCCGACTGTCTGGTAACATAAGTGCACATAAATCACATGTTGCTTTATGTGCATATATTTTATTTTTAAATCCTTCATTATATAATTTTGGAATTCTTCCAGAATGATCTATATGTGCATGAGTTAATAACATAAAATCTATATCGTTTGGATTAAATTCAAATTCTTCTGAATTTTCGTTTTCTAATTCACTGCTTCCTTGCCACATTCCACAGTCTACTAAAAATTTTTTACCAGCTCCTTCAACTAAAAAATTTGATCCAGTTACAGTCTTAGTCGCTCCTAAAAAAGTAATTTTCATAAAATCCTCACTTTCTATTTTAAAAATATTTTCATTTTCTTATTTAATTTTATTTCTACTTTTTCATCACTGCTGTCTATATCTTTAATATTAATTTTTATTTCTTTTTCTAACATTTCTTCATCATAAACTTGTATAATAATTTTGTCTTTTTCATTTTCAACTTTTATACATAAATCTGTTAATTCTATTGTTCTTATTTTAAATATACTTTTAATAATTTCAATGTTTAATTTTTCATAATTGGAAAAATTATTAACTACTTTTAATTTGTATGCTTTTTTTATTAAATATGATTGAATTTCATACAAATCTTCTTTTAATCTAGAAGTTTTAATTATATTATCTTTCCTATTAAATGGAATTTTCCCATAATATCTTAATTCATAAAATAAATTTATAATTTCGCTTTTAGTTTTTGCATTATCTATTTTTATTTTAAAACACTCTAATACTCTTTTTTGTAATTCTACTAATAGATAGTCTATATCATTTCCAAAGTCCTTACAATATATTAAATTTAATTTTTCTTGCCTATCTAATAATTCTTTTTTATACGCTACAAATTTTTTAGGATTTAATAATTCATTTAATTTTTCAAATTGTTTTAATATTTCATCTATTCTTCCTACTTCTTCTGCAATTTTCTTTTTCTTTTCTGAAATATTTTCTATGAATTTTTGCATATCCTTAGTTTCTTCAATTTTTAGTATATTTTCATTATATACACTTTTCATTCTTTTTGAAAATCCTCTATCATATCTTCTTTGTAATAATATAGACAATTCATTTATTAATTTTACGATAGAATCCGCTTTGTCTTTGCCATAACTTTCTATTAGCTTTTGATTAAACAGCTCATAGTAATCTAAAACTGTATCTTTATTTGCTTCCCAATTATTTAAAAATTCATATCCAATTAAAAATCTTAGATTTTGATAAATTAAATTATATTCTACACTTTCAATTTCACTTTTTATAGTTGTCCACGAAAATCCATTGAAATCTCTTATCACTTCAACTTTATCTATACAACTCCCTAAATTTATTAAATTTGACAAAGTTTCATTTAGTAAAAAATATTTTCCATCTACTATTTTAGGCTTTGTTGATATTTTATATATACAGTATAATACTTTTCTTTCGATTGGATAGCATATAATTTCCTTATTTTTCCTATTTATAATAAATGTTTTTGTACCTAATATTTCAGATTTTTTCTGTGTTGGCTTAACTAATTGAATTTTATCACAATTATTCTTTATGTTTTTGATGATATTAATCATAAATTCATCTTTTGGAGGAACGTTTCTTTTTACATTTTCATAATCTTTGTATGAGCCCTCAACTTTATATAATATATTTAGGAGAATATTTTTTTCATGCACATTGAATTTTTTTTCTTCTAAAATTGTTTCTAATTCATCGCTATAGTCTTTCTTTACAATCTTTTCAATAAATTTTTCTTTCCTTTTAGCCATAAATATTCTCCTTTCTTTTTTATTCTTGCTTTTCAGATGAAGTACTCATTTTCAATTCATTCAATCTCTCAAGTGTCATTAATACTTCTCTTGGCTTACTTCCTTGATATCCTGAAATTACTCCTCTTTCTTCCATTTGGTCTATTATTCTTCCAGCTCTCGCGTAGCCCACTTTAAATCTTCTTTGTATAAATGATGTTGACGCTTGACCTGTTTCTACAACTGTTTGTATTGCATCCATTAAAAATGGATCTGTTTCATCATCATCTGCTGCTTGTTCTTGTGCTAATTCTTTTTCTGTTTTATTATTATTTTCAATAGATTCAAGTATATCTTCACTATATGTAGCTGTTCCATTTGATTTTACAAAATCAACTATTTTTTCAACTTCCTCATCTGATACAAATGCTCCTTGTACTCTAGATGGTTTTGGTGCTCCTGCTGGGAAAAATAACATGTCACCTTTTCCAAGTAATTTTTCTGCTCCTACAGAATCTAATATTGTTCTTGAGTCTACTTGTGATGATACTGCAAATGCAATTCTTGAAGGTACATTTGCTTTTATTAATCCTGTAATTACATCAACAGATGGTCTTTGTGTCGCAATTACTAAATGCATTCCAGCTGCTCTTGCTTTTTGTGCTAAACGGCAAATTGATTCTTCTACGTCTTTTGCTGCAACCATCATTAAATCTGCAAGCTCATCTACAATGATTACAATCTGCGGTAATTTACCAAGTTCTGATTCATTTTCTATTGCATGATTATATCCTTTTAAATCACGTACTCCTTTTTTAGCAAATAATTCATATCTATTATCCATTTCTTGTACAGCCCATGCTAAAGCTCCTGCAGCTTTTTTAGGGTCTGTTACTACTGGGATTAATAAATGTGGAATTCCATTGTAAACAGATAATTCTACTACTTTAGGATCTACCATAACAAGTTTTACTTCACTTGGTTTTGCATTATATATAATACTTGTAATTATAGTATTTATACATACAGATTTCCCTGAGCCTGTTGAACCCGCAATTAATACATGAGGCATTTTAGCAATATCCGCCATTTGTGCGGTTCCAGCTATATCTTTTCCAAGTGCTACTGTTAATTTTGATTTATTATTTTGGAATTCATCACTTTCTAGCACTTCCCTTAAATGTACAGCTTGTTTTTCTTTATTTGGTACTTCTATTCCAACTGCTTGTTTTCCAGGTATAGGTGCTTCTATTCTTATTGTTTCTGCTGCCAAATTTAACGCTATATCATCTGCTAAATTGGCTATTTTACTTACTCTAACACCTTCCGCTGGTTTCAATTCATACCTAGTTATTGCAGGACCTACAGAAACATTTTCAACTTTTGCAGAAACCCCAAAACTATATAAAGTTTTTTGTAGTCTAGCTGCTGTGTCTGCTAATGCTTTAGCTCCTCCTTTAAAAGCTTTTTGTGTTGGCTTACTAAGTATTTCTAATGGTGGATATTCATAATTTTCCTCCTCCTCTGTTGCCATAGCATGTTCTAACTGTAATACTTCTTTTGTCTTGTCTTCTTTTCGCTCTTCCTCTTGCTTAAACAAATTATTTTCGATAACATCTGGATCAGCTTGTTTATGTTCTTTTGTTAATGGTATTAAATCATCTTTATCATGATTAAATTTCTTTAATATTTTTTTATCTTCGTCTCCAATTTCTCTTCCGCCAAAATTAATCTTTATCTGTTCTTCATCTGGAACTTGATTTTCCTCTATACTCGCTTGTTCCTTCTTTAACTTTCTTTGTTCTGCTCTTTCTAATCTCTCCTTTTGTTTTTGCTCTCTATATGCTTCCCTGTTTTTTTCTAATTCCTCTTTTTTCTCTTCTCTGTTTGTTGTCCATTTTTCTACTAATAATTTTACCAAATCAGACATATTTATTCCAAAAGTAAATACTAAAAGCATAATTGCAATTCCTACACATAAAATAATTGCTCCAACACTTCCTAACAATTTTGCAAGTGGTATTGCAAGTAACGCTCCTAATGCTCCACCGCCTTTTCCTATGCTTCCTTCGTAATACGCATCTTTTATTACTTCAGAAAATTCTTTTGAAGCATCTAAACTTCCACCTGAAACTTGTACTAAACTCATAACAATTGCAACACTTATTAAAAATATTCCAAATTGTACTAATTTAGATGAAACATAATCATTGTCTGCACAAGCAAGTTTTATTCCAACAGCTAAAGTTCCTATTGGTACTAAATATCTAATAATTCCAAGCATTCCCCCTAATACTTCATTTAATTTTATTCCTATAAATCCTGATTTTGAATATATTAATACAGCAAGTAATATACTCCCTATTATTATTCCTACAACAGTCAAATCCAACTTTGAAGCTGTTTTCTTTTTTCTTTTAGCCTTTTTCTTTGCCATTTTTACCATCCTTTCTATCAATTTTAAAAGTCAGATTCCAAAAGTCGATTTTCATTTTATTGACTTCTGATTTCTGACTTCTGACTAATTATTTTAGTTCTTTTCTACTCGTTTGTATTGTTTTTATCGTATCTTCTAAAGACATCTCCATTAATTTTAATGCTTCACTTATATTTTTTTCTAATGTTCCTAATGTATCATTTAAAACATTTTCTGTATTTGCAAGAAGATTATCTGCATATTCTTTAGTGCCTTTTGAAATTTCTCTTGACATTTCATTTGCAGTTTCAATTATTTCTGTTTTTTGGTCATATGCTTTTCTTGTTATTTCATGTTCATCTATCATTGCTATAATTCTATTTTCTGCATCCTTTACTATTTCATCAGCTTCTTTTTGGGACTCTGCCAAAATTCTTTGTCTTTCTTCTTTTACCCATTTAGCCTGTTTTAACTCATCTGGAAGTTTTAATCTTATTTCTTTTATTAAATCTAAAACTTCCTCTTTATCAACAATAACTTTTGACGAAAATGGTAACCCCTTGCTTCTTTCTAATAAATCTTCTAATGATTCTAATAATGTAAATATTTCCATTTTATAGCCCCTTTCAAACTTTTGCTAAGAATATAATATGTGCTCTTCCATATTTTCTTTTATCTATAATCTTTACATCTAATTTTTCTATTTGCTCTATTATTTCTTCTTCTCTATCTGTTTCTATTATTATCTTAGAATTATCTTTTAAGAGTTCTTTTTCTAATAATATTTCAACAGTTTTTAATGCATAATTTGTTTTATATGGTGGATCTATATATATAATATCCACTTTTTTATCTAATTTTGTGGATAACATAGACTCAAAATCCATTTTATAAACTTTAATTATTTTTTCCAAGTGCGTTTTTTCTATATTTTTTCTAATTATATTAAATGCATCTTTATCTTTTTCACACATTATTACCTCTTTAGCACCCCTGCTAGCAGCTTCTATTCCAATTGATCCACTCCCTGCAAAAAGATCTAAAAAAATACAATCTGTTACTTCTTGCTGTATTATATTAAACACTGATTCTTTTACTCTTTCTAAAGTTGGTCTTGTACTTGTTCCACTCAATGTTTCTAATTTTGTGCCTCTCGCTTTTCCACTAATTATTCTCATATTATTATCCTTTACTATATTTTAATCTTTTTTCTATTAAAGTCAATAGAATTAACACAATTGTAATATACATTTAATAGTTTTGTAATATTATTCCTTTTTTGTAATATTTTTCTACAAAATAATACAAAGACTACCTCTATAGATAGTCTTTTGTTTAAAATTTATTCATCTTTATTTACATCTTTTAATAATTCTAATTGAGATATTAAAAGTGATTCCATTTTTGCTTTATATATGTCAAATTGTTTTTTTACATCATCTAAAGCTTTTTGTTTAATAGCAAGTTCACTATTTAATTCATTTACTTGAAATTGAGCACTATTTTTAGCATCTAATACAATTTGTTCTGCTTGCTGTTTAGCAACATTTTTTATATCTTCTGCTGTCTTCTGTGCCATAATTAAAGTATTTTGAAGTGATTTTTCTATTGTTTTATAATGTTCTAAGCTTCTTTCTTGTTCTTCTATTTTTGCTTTTAATTCTGTTATTTCTTTATAATTTTTTCCGTAATCTGTTGTTAATTCATCTAGAAAATCATCAACTTCTTCAACACTATAACCGTTCATCATTTGCTTAGCAAATTTTTTATTTTCTATATCTAATGGCGTAATCATATTATCCTCCTAAATTTAAATATTAGTTGATACCATTGTTTTTTAACCATGAAACAGATAATTTGCTTTTCATTTCTTCTCTAGCCATTTCATTTGTAATTTCATAATTTGATGGTGCAACTAAAAATATAGAATTAGAAACTTTTTGTATATACCCATCTAGTGCATATACTCCACCACTAATAAAATCCACAATTCTTCTCGCAACATCTTTATTAACATATTCAAGATTTACAATTACAGATTTTTTTTCTTTTAAAAAGCTACAAATTTCATCTGATTGTTCAAAAGTAGTTGGTTGAGATATAACCATTCTTATTGCTTGAGGATTTTGTGGCATTGAAACTACTTTATTTTTGTTTCTTCCAAATAATTTTTTATCTTCTACTTCTTCTTCCTCATTATTTTCATAATCATACACATTTTCCTCTTCATATTCTTCGTTTGCTGCAGAATCCATTCCAAATAAATCCCATACCTTGTTCATTAATGCTCCTGACATAAAAAAACCTCCTAAAATTAACTTCCTTTGTAATATTTGTTAATAGTATCCTATTTTTTTAGGATATTGTCAATAGTTTTTATGAATGTAATAAAAACTTAATATTTTTGTAATATTTTTGTAATATTATTCTACCTTCTCTATATTTGGATATGCTATAATTTCATCATATAATGTAATCTTTCTGTAAGAACTTATTTCTTTATCATCAAATCCTAATTCTTTTAATTCTTCAACTCCATAATTTGTTACTATTGAATAATTTTCATTTTGTTTGACTACTTTTATTAATATTTTGTTTAAATATCCTGCTCTATTTCTAACCACATAATGTAATCCATCTTTTTCTACAATTGCTTGATTTGGCACTTTTAATCCAGATTTACTCCACCATATTAGTTCAAAAGCAATTTTTCTATAATTAATTAGCTCTTCAATTTCTTTGTTTATTTCTAATATAATCAATCGACTTCCATCATCTTCATTATTTATATATACTATTTTGCTTTCTATTTCTTTGTTATTTGGTAATCTTATACTTACTTCATCATTTACTTTTGCATTTTTGCTATTATCAGAATCAGATATAGTTGCTATGTAGCATTTAAAATTGTCTATTACCTTTCCAGCTTCATTACTACTAGCAATTATTTTTCCTGTTTTTAAATTAAGATTTTCAAAATATTTTTTATTTAAAGCACTAAAGTTATTAGGATTTAATGTTTCCTCTAGCCCATCTACTCTATAAGATACTATTCCACTTTTAGGAGCATTTTTATATTCTGCTCCTGAATTCAATTTAGCTTCATACCCACTTCTTTCAGCAATTAATTGTTTTAAATACGAACCTGAAGGACTCATTTCACCAGCCACTTTAGCTTTTTTAGTTACTAATTCGTTTATTTGTTTATTATACTCTGTAAGTTTTGATATATCTTTAATTTTATTTAATTCATAGATTTTTTCATCTATTTGATTATCTAGTATTTTCATATCTGATGAGAATAATTGTTTATTTTCTTGCATTGCAGTTTGTATTTTTTCATCAAGTTCTAAAATTTTTTGTTTTAATTCTTCTTCATTTTGGCTATAATATCTGAATATTGCTTCATTTTTTGATACTTTCTCCCCTTCGTTTTTTATTTGTTCCATACCATTTTTATAGTTTTCTCCTTGCACTATTTCTTCATCTCTAATAATATATCCAATATCAGACTCTTCCATATACAATTTTCCATTTTCAACTGTTAGCATTTTTGTTGGTTGTTTAATTAGTAAATAAACTGTATATAACAAATAGCCCGCTAATAATATCAGTAAAATAAATGTAATTATTCTTTTTTTTAATTTATTTTTTTCACTTTTGTTCTCTTTCAATTTATACCCTCCAAAATAATATTTACATTATTTTGTATATTTTCTCTTCCTTCAATCCATACTGTTTGCTTGTTTTTTCTAAACCATGTCAATTGCCTTTTAGCATATCTTCTAGTTTCCATTTTTACCTTTTCTATCATTTCTTCTTTAGTGATTTCACCTTTTAAATATTGAACTACTTCTTTATATCCTAGTCCTTGCATTGCAGTCGGAAATTCATTATATTTTTTCATTATATCTTGAACTTCTTCTATTAAGCCTTTTTCTATCATAATGTCAACTCTTTTATTAATTCTTTCATATAATTCTTCTCTATCCCAATTCAAAGCAAATACTCTATAATCATATTCTATTTCTTTTTGCCTAGATTCTATTTCTTGTTCTGTTTTATTTTTACCTGTAGCCTTATATATTTCTAAAATTCTTAATATTCTTTTTTTATCGTTTTTACTAATCTTTTCAATTGCCTCAGGATCTATTTTTTTTGCTTCTTCATATAATTTTTCTAGTCCTTCTTTTTCTGCTATTTCCTCTAGTTCTTTTCTATATTCCGCATCAAATTCTATATCATTATATTCAATTTCATAAATTAAACTATCAACATATAGTCCTGTCCCTCCAACAATAATTGGAGTTTTTCCTTTTGCTAATATTTCCTTTATTGCTTTTTTGCTGTCTATTTTAAATTGAGCAACACTATATCTTTGATTTGGTAAGACAAAATCTACTAAATAATGTTTTATACCTTGCATTTCTTCTGTAGTAGGCTTTGCTGTTCCTATGTTCATTTCTTTATATATTTGCATCGAGTCAGCAGATATTATTTCTCCATTTATTCTTTTAGCTAATTCGATTGATAATGCTGTTTTTCCTGAAGCAGTTGGTCCGACATATAACTATTACTTTTGATTTTTGCATTATTTTCTTGAAAATTTCCTTTCAATATCATATTTATTCATTTTAATTGCTATATTTTTATTATTTTGACATACAAATGGGTTAGGTAGCATTAAAAGTTTTTCTATTGTATTTCTTACTTCTTTTTCATCAAATATGTTTTTATTTCCTATTGATGCCTTATTTGCAATCGTCCACATAAATTTTTCTTCTTTTTCTTTTATATCAATTCTAGCAACTGTATTTATTTCGTTTAATATTTCTAAAAACAAATCTTTTGTATTTACATCCACACATACTGCTGGTACTCCTGTTAATTTTATAGTATTGTCTCCAAATTCTTCTAAGCTAAAACCTGCTTTTTCAAACATTCCTATATTTTCCTTAGTTATATCCATTTCTTTTTGAGACAATGTTATAACATCTGGTAATAATAGCATTTGTGAATCTTTGATATTTTCATTATAATAATTGTTTTTTATTTTTTCATACATAATTCTTTCATTTATTTTTTTCCAATCAATTATGTACATTTCTTTTTCTATTTCTAAAATAATATATGTATCAAACGCTAATCCTATATATTTATAAACAGGTTTTGTATGTAGATTATTTGCTTCAAAGATAGAAACATTATTTTTCAATAAATCTACTGCGTTTTCCCTCGCTTCTTTATTTTCTTCTTTTTCTTGAAATGGTAATTTTCCAAATGTTTTTTCAAACATTGCATTAAAGTCATTATTTAAATTTCTTTCTTCTTGTTCTTCGTTTTTTTGATTTTTCTCTATGTTTTCTATATCTGTTTCACGTTTATCGAATTTTTCTAGTTCATTTTTTTCTTTCTCTACTTTTTCTTCTGTTTTTTCTTTTGTATCTTCAAATTTATATTCTTGTGTTGGTGAGTTTAATCTATCAACATCATTTGTTATTTTTTCTTTTATTTTCTCTAGTTCCTTTAAAGCATCAATTTCTATATTCTCTTCTTGGTCTTGATTTTCTTTATTTTCGTTTTCTTCTTGTTTTTGTCCTTCTATTTCTTCATTTGCTTTTATTTCTTCATTTGCTTTTATTTCTTCGTCAAATCCAAATCTTTTATTATAAATGTCTTCAATAATATTTTTTGGTTCTTCTTCTATCTTTTTTTCCTCTTTTTCACTTCTTTCAAAATCATTAATTATTTTAAATGTTTTATTTTCTGTTCTGTTTTCTATATTATTTTCAATATTTGGTATTGATTTACTTGTTTTTTCTTCGGCTTTTACTATTTCATTTTCTTGAATTATTTTTTCAGAGTTTTCATTTTTAAAAAGTGATTCTTTTACAGTATGATAAATTGCTTGAAATACTTTATTTTCATCTTCAAATCTAACTTCTAATTTTGCTGGATGAACATTTACATCTACTTTTGATGGTTCTATTTCCATATTCAAAATTGCAAATCCAAATTTTCCAATTGGTATGACACCTTTAAACGCTTGTTCAATTGCAGCTGTTAATGTTCTATCTTTTACATATCTTTTATTTACAAAAAATATTTGATTTGTTCTATTAGATCTAGCTATTTCTGGTTTTCCAACTATTCCTGTAACCTTTATTCCTTCATATTCATAATCAGTTTCTATTACATTTTCCGCAATATCTTTTCCATAAATACTATATACAACATCTTTTAATTTTCCATTTCCTGTTGTTTGAATAATTGTTTTTCCAGTGTTTATTAATTTTATTGATATTTCAGGATTTACTAATGCTATTCTTGTAACAACATCTTCGATATAACCTGATTCTGTAAAATCTTTTTTTAAAAATTTGTATCTCACAGGTGTATTAAAAAATAAATTTTTAACAATCATAGTTGTTCCTTTTTTGCACCCAACTTCATTTTTCTCTAAAACATTTCCAGCTTCAACTATAACTTTATATCCTGTCTCTTGATTTTCTGTTTTAGAAACAACTTCAACATTTGCAATAGCAGCAATACTTGCAAGAGCTTCTCCTCTAAACCCCATAGATCTAACTGTATTTAAATCTTCTGCTGATCTTATTTTACTTGTTGCATGTCTTTCAAATGCAATTTCTAAGTCATCTTCTGGTATTCCTTTTCCATCATCAGCTATTTTTATGAAAGAAATACCGCCATTTCTGATTTCTATAGTTATATTTTTTGCTCCAGCATCTATTGAGTTTTCTACCATCTCTTTCACTACAGATGCAGGTCTTTCTATTACTTCTCCAGCCGCAATCTTATTTATTGTTAAATCATCTAACAAGACTATATTTCCCATTTATCTATTCCTCCATTTTTACTTTTGTACTTTTACCCGTAATTATATCATTAGTTGTTAAAATTTGTAAAGAGAAACAATAAAAAAAGCAAAATACACTACAATACCAAAATTGCAGTGTATTTTATATTTTTTATTCTTTTATTTCTTTTACTTCTTTTACTTCTTTTAAATCATTTTCATATTTTATCATTAAGCCATATAACGTAAAAGCAAATACTGAAATAATTAATAGTATAGTTAATTTTCCAATAGGAATTCTTGTTATTGCTAATATACTAAATAATATACATTGTGTAGCTATAGAAACTCCAGCTGTTATTCCTATCACTTTAACTGCGCCAATCTTATAATATCTTACAAATAGATATATGCCAATAATTCCACCAGCAATTAAAAATGTAGAAACATATTTATATATCATTTCTCTTATATGAAATTGAGGAATGTTATTTATTTTTATGTTTTGGCTATCAAGCTCTAATTCATATTTTTCATTAATTTTATTTACTATTTCCGTTTTTTGCTCATCAGATATCTCTCTTGCTATTATTGCAACAGCATCTCCATCTTCATTAATTTTTTCAACAATATTTTCTTGTCCTATAACTTCATTAGCAATATTCTTTATATCTGTTTTTTCAAATTCTTTTCCAAAATTCAATTCTATTCTTTGAGTTTCTCTATATTTTAATTCTACATTAAATCCTATTGTAAGTGCAACAATTACTCCTACAACAATTAACAAAACAGTAATTGCAATTATTATTTTTTTGTTTTGACATAATTGTTTCATTTGTTCATACCTCCTATTTTTCTTCCATAATTTTTAGCACATTTTTAGTTATTAAAATATTATAAATTGCAATTATAACTAATCCCCAAAACATAACTAGTCCAAAACCACTAATTGTCATCATAGGCATAAAGCTAAAGCATATTGTTAAAATACATATTGGTATAATTCTTATAAAGAAATCTCCTATGGTTTTATTTGCAACTTTATTAATTTCTTTATTTTTTTCAATATTAGACAATAAATTAAATGTTAAAATATAATTTAAAATCATTGTTACAATAATTCCACACATTGAACCAATTGATATTTTCAAATTTGTATATCTTACTACTAATAGCAATATTGAAGCCACTCCAACATATAAAATTGCACTCATTATTCCTTTTTTTCTATATTTTACTATTAATAAAACTAAAGCTACTATAACAATTACTAAAACTGCTATTCCTACATTTTTTAAATCTTCTATTTTTACATCAGACTCTACATATTGATTTGTTTCTACTTGATATTTTATTGGTGATTTTTCTTCATTTAAAACTGTTGCTATTGCTTTAGCATTTTTTACATAACCATTTAATGTTTCAGCATCTGTTGTAGCATTTCCAATTGATAATTGTATCATTCCATTTTCTATCGGACTTTCAAAAGAAGTTGTTACAACTGCTTCATCATCCATTTTTATAGCAATTTTCTTTTCTTTCTCATTAGACGCCTCTAAATCTGTTTTTTCTGTATCTTCTGATTCGCTATTTTCTTGTGTTGAGTTTTCTACTTTTTTATAATTTGTACTTATTTCTTTTAATTTCTTTGAACCTTCATTTTTAAATTCTATTTGTAAATATACGCTTGTCCCATTTTGTGCTGTATTGTACATTACTTTTACATCACTTATATCATCATTAGTTAAAAAAACTTCATTATTTTCTGAATCTGTGATTTCGAATTTTCCCATTTCAGTTAAAATACTTGTTACTGTTGATATATCGTCATTTTCTGGTATTTCTACAACTATTTGGCCTGTTTTTTCATTTAATCTTACAATATAGTTTTTAACATCCATTTTTCTTAGTCTGTTATCCAAAATTGTTTTTACTTTTTTATAGTTATCAGATGTTAATATTTCTTCCTTATTTGCTGGTTCTTCCTCTTTTACATATCCATTTTGTTCTATTTCTTCATCTGTTGCATTATCTATGATTTTTCCATCTTTATCTTTTATTATTTCTTTTTTACTGTCATCTACCTTTAAAATAACTTCTCTTCCACCTGTAAAATCCATATCATATGAATATTGTTTTACTTTATTTTCCATTCTATTTTGGACTTGTACAAAAATTCCAAAAAAAGCTACCATTGTAACTAATACTATGAATAATATAATTGTTAATATTTTTACTTTTTTCATTTTCTTATTTCCTTTCTTTCTTATATACTACTATAATAATTTTGTATCATTAATTACTAATTCAAACCATATTTTTAAATATTTTGCAGCATATTTACTCATCATAGTCCTATCCATAAATATTTCAAAATAATGCAATACAGGGCATATTTGTGTATCAATTTTTAAGTCTAATACTATTTTTTTATTATCCGTATCTAAAAATAAATTTGAATTGGTCACAGCATAATTTACTCTATCATGTATATCAAATGTTGAAATATTCGTATTTACAACTCTGTCTCTATGAGCATCAGATTTATCTGCCAATATAATTGCTGCTGATATTTCGCTTATTGCTGTCCCAGTCTTTTCATCATGATTTCCTATTGCCATCATTATTTCTGTTCTTTCTTCAACTGGCATTCCCATATCCTTTAAAATGTTGTAAGCAAGTATCGCTCCACTATGTGCATGGTCTACTCTATTTACGCAATTACCTATATCATGTAAATAGCCCGCAATTTTTGCTAGTTCAACAGTTCTTTGGGGATATCCTAATTTTTCTAAAATTTCTCCTGCTCTTTTTGAAACTATTGATATATGCCTATGTCCATGCTCTGTATATCCTAATTCATCTAACTGTTTTTGTGCCCCATTAATCAATGCTTCTATTTCTGGATTATTTTGCACATCACGTAAACTTATCATTTGTTTCCTCCTATCTTTTAGTCTTTTTCAATTTTATATTAAAAAAATAAAAATATCAACTATTTTTAGTACTTTTTTTATTTTTTATTTACACCAATAATTCCGCCTAATATTCCAAAACCTATTCCTGTTACTATTAATATAATTGCTTCTATTGATAAATCAAATCTCCAATTTAGTATACTAGATATTAAATAAATAATTATTAAATATGTACCTCCTATAATTCCCCCATTTATTAATCCGTTCTTTTTTATTTTTAAATTTCCAATTGAACTTCCGATTAATATACTTATTGCAGTAATTATAGTTATTACAACATTCATTGAATTTTCACCTATATTCGTATATGTTAGCAAAATTGAATAAATTAGTAAAAAAATAATTGTACATACAAATGATATAAAAACTCCTGAAAAAATATTTTTTATTAATTTGCTTTCCATTGTATTATCCCCTTTTCTAATTAATTTATTTAATTGTATTATTTTTTTTATTAATTAGAACATTTTTATATCATTTAACTATATTTTTTTGCTCAAAATTCTAGCCATTTGTACCCCTGAGCATGACGCCATCATAAGTCCTGTAGTTAATCCTCCTCCATCTCCTATTGAATATAACCCTTCTATATTTGTTTCAAAGTCTTTATTAACAACAATTTCATTACTATAAAATTTTATTTCTGGACCATATAATAAATTATCTGGATGTCCAAAACCTTCAACTACTTTATCCATTTTTCTTATAAATTCTAATATATTTGTCATTGTTCTATATCCTAATGCAAATGTTATATCTCCTGGTACTGCTGTTTTTAAAGTTGGTACAACACTATTATTATCCAGTTCTTCTTGCCAAGTTCTTTTTCCTCTGTGAATATCTCCTAATCTTTGTACTACAATATTTCCATTTCCTAATGCATTTAAGTTTTTAGCAATATTAATTCCATATTCAATTGGTTTATTAAATGGATAATTAAAATTGTGTGATACTAATATTGCTAAATTTGTATTTGTACTTTTTTTATCTTTATATGAATGTCCATTTACTAATGTTAATCCTTTATCATATACCTCAGCTGATACAAATCCACTTGGATTTTGGCAAAATGTTCTTACTTTGTCTTTAAATGGTTCAGGTCTAGCAACAACCTTTCCTTCATACATATATTTATTGACTTTTTCTATTATTTTATCAGGCAATTCATATCTTATTCCAATATCTACAGAACCTATTTCTGATTCTATATTATATTTTTTGCACATTCCCTCAAGCCATTTTGCTCCTTTTCTTCCAACCGCTGATACTACTTTATCTGAATAAATTTCTTCTAGCTCTTCTTCTTTATTATTGGAACTTCTTACCCTTACACCTTTTATTTCATTATTTTCTATTATTAAATCTTCTACTATTGTTTCAAATTTTAGCTCTACTTCTTTCTCAATATACTGTTCTAATCTATAATATAATTCATGCGCCTTTTCTGTTCCTAAATGTCTTATAGGTATATCAATCAAATTTAGGCCTTCTTTAGTGGCTTTCTCTTGTAATTTTTTTATTTCATCTTTAAATTCTATTCCTTCAAGTTTAGTGTCTGCACCAAATTTTAAATAGACATCATCAGTATATGCTAATAATTTTCTAATTTCATCCATTGTCATATATTTTTTTATATATGACCCACCATTTCCTCCTAAATAGATATTATCTTGTTCTTCATTATAAAGTGACAAGTGATATGACAATAGTTTTCCATCAGAAAATGCTCCTGCCCCTGAAAATCCGCTTGTTATATTACAAAATGGCTTACATTTTGTACATTTATTTGTTTTTTCTATTGGACAATTTCTATTTTCAACTCTTTTTCCTTGTTCTATTAAAAGTATATTCTTAGCCTTTTTCTTTTGTATTAATTCATATGCTAAAAATACCGCACTTGGTCCCATTCCTATTACTATTACATCATATTTTTTCATAGAGATCACCAACTTTCTTTAATTTTCAAATGCAGTATATCAAATATTAATTTAATATGTCAAGAGGATTGTCGAGGTTGCCAAGGGGGCTGAGAGGACGGTTGCCAAAGGGACGGTTCTTATGGCAATTTTTTATTGCCATAAGAACCGTCCCCTTGGCAACCCCCTTGGCAACCCCCTTGGCAACATCTCAACAAAAAAGAGCCTGACCTGTTACAGTCAGAACTCTTTCTTCTTATGGACAATGTCCTAAAACTTTTAGCCTATAAATTACAAATTAGGTATCCCTTTTTCTAACAACGATTACAGAACCTTGATCGCTAACTTTGCAAGCTTTGATCTTACCGATTCTTCCTCGTCAAGCGTCACTTGATAAACAAGTTCCTGTCCTTTCATACGTTCAGAGAGATAAACAAGGCCATTAAAACGTTCATTCAGTTTAGGGTTGTCGACCTGTGTCGGATCTCCTAAGAAAACTAGTTTAGAGCCTTCGCCCATTCTAGATACGATTGTTTTTATATCTTCAGGCTCTATGTTCTGAGTCTCATCAAATATAAGAAACGTATCTGTTATAGTTCGCCCTCTAATGTATCCTATAGGCTGAATCCTGATTATCCCTCTTTCAAAGAAATAGTCTCCGGTTTCTTTGAATGCGTCTTCGTCATCTTCGTCTTTTGACTTATTTGACTTCAGTAATTCACTCAAATTATCCTTGATTCCGCCCAAATATGGACCAATCTTATCGTCGATATCGCCTGGAAGATAGCCGATTTTCTCGTTTGCAACTGTTTGAATCGGCCGCGCTACCAGTATCTGCTTAAACATTCCTTCATCATATTGCTGGAGTGCCGCTGCTAATGAGCAGAATGTTTTGCCTGTTCCTGCATCGCCTTTTATTATAACAAGCGGTGCATCTGACATTAAGCCTTCAAGCATAAACTTCTGTCCTACGTTTTTAGGCTTAATTCCATAAATATTACCATTTATGTACTCAAGCTTAACTATCTTATCCCTTTTTATCTTGCCGATTGCTGACTTTTCCTCCGATTTAAGTATTACAAACATGTTATTCACAAATTCATAATTCTCAAAATCATAGATATCAGTAATACTAACCTCACCTACTTTGAACAGGGTATCTATAGTACTATTGCTAACATAACACGTCTCTCTTGCTTTATACTGTTCAGCAAATATAGGATAAAGTTCATCTCTAAAAGTCTCTGCATGTATGTCGATGAGCTTAGCCTTTATCTGTAAAACGATATTGTTAGTAATAAATACTACATTTTTTCCTTCTGCCTGTAAGCCTTTTACAACCTGAAGTGCACGCATATCATATTCATCGATACCATCAACATTAATTTCGATTTCATGATAGTTCGTTACTACTACAAGTCTACTGCCATTTTCCTGAATCACTCCTTCGTCGAATATATCCTTTCCGAAGGTGTTAATGTAACCAAGAATATCCTTAGCCACCTTTCTCTTTCCGAACGAATACTTGTGTTTCTCTTTCTGGATTCTCTCCAGTACACACATAGGTACTACAACCTCGTTGTCTTCACCGAATCTCAATAAACTTTCACTAGAGGAAAGCACTGCATGAGGATTCAGCACGAAGGTTTTCTTTACCTTGTTCCGGGTTTCGTCTTTCATAGACAGACCTCCTTTATAATTTACCAAAGCAAACTTCTACCTGAATTTTCAGAATAGAAAATATGTCTTAGTTTGATTGGATTATAGCACGCATATATTCAAAAATCAACACCTATAAATTTTTTTGTTAAAAATCGTCAAGAGTACTGCCCTATTGGCATTAATATCCTTCAATTTCTACTAAAACTTTTTCTTCTTCTGCATATCTCTTTTCTATTTCTAATTTTGTTATTTGACTATCATCTCTAAATGCCATTTTATTAAGGGCATCTAATATTATTTTTATTACATTGTCTATATCTGGTTTTTTAGTAGGACTTATTTCATTTAACATCATCTTTTCTTTCTGCTTTTTACTTGTTTGCTTTGGAATCTCAAAATAAGCTATTATTTTTACTTTTATTCTTCCTTCTAATGTTTCAAATTTAGGATATTTTATTTTAAAATATTGTTTAATTAGCATTTCATAATCTTTTGTATTTCCTGGTGTATATGCTCTTCCTGTTATTGTATTTAATCTTGGCCTAGCTTTTCCTGTAATTTTTCCTGGTATTTCAAATTGGTACATTTTATTATTTCTCCTTCAAAAATATTAAAACATAAATTATTTATTTTTTCAACCAAAAAAGATTGTCGAAAATTTTCGATGTAAGAATGTCAATATATTTATTTTTAGTAAATTAAAATCACGTAAAGTGATTTTATATACTTTACGTGATTTGTTACTGGCTGGGCTGGCTAGATTCGAACTAGCGAAATGCCAGAGTCAAAGTCGTACCTTTTATTTAACAGATAGAAATATTTGTTACTATTTATTAGCTCTTAAAATGCATATTTATCAATACTTTACAGATATTTAAAATCAATTTCCTTTAATTTCAATATTTATATAATTTCAAATTTTCAAACGATTTTGTTTGAACTTTGTTTGAACTCGTTTGAAATCATAACCCCTAATCTACTCTTATTGATATTAGATATAAAAACAATACCAATTATAAATTAAATCCCCTCAAAATCGATTTTGAGGCTTAATTAAATATGAACAATTTAACTACTTGTAGTTTTATAACTATGAGTAGTCTTTTTTGTTATAAAAGAGAAATGCAACACCTCTTTAAAAGTGTTTGGTGTAATGAGCCGATGCTATAAAGTTCATTCGTATTAGTATTAAAAGTCTATTGATACAAAATGCGTAAGTGAGATTTTGGAACATAAACTCACAATAATAAAAGAGTATTCGGTGGCATAACTTGGTGTGGATTTATAATTGTAAAAAGTTTGGACAAGTATGAACAATAGTGCTTTTGGCATCAGCAATTATAGTAGCTTTATCGCTACTTACTAGACTACCTATGAAACGAGGCAAACGACCGACGGTTTCTGCAATAATAGGTGTAATAATTCTATTTTAAATAAATGGGATTATTACGCCTAATTTTCTCGGCTCACTCCCTCTGGTTTCTAGTCTTAATTAAAAATCAAATTATCTAGGTATAAAGTTATACCACTTTAATATAAAAATGGAAATATGGGCATCGTGGTGCGAAGAAAAATTAGAAGAAAGGAGTTTTTAAGTGTCAGATTTAAAGTTAAAGGGATTATGGATTCCATTAGAGATATTAACCAATAATAAATTAAGTGATAAAGAAAAATATATTTATTCTATAATTTTATATTTGAGTAAAGAAAATAAAAAATGCTCTTGTAGTAATCGGTGCATTAAGTGAAGTTTTAAATATTTCAATAAAGCAAGTTTCAAAGTTAATAAATTTATTAAAAGACAAAGGCTTTATTGATGTAAATATAATTTATAAAAATGATAGTAAACAAATAGACCAAAGAGAGTTGGTGCCAATTATTAAAAGTACCTATCCTTCAAAAGTTCAATACCTCTCTTCCACAAAAGTTCTATACCCAATGGAACAGAAAGATACTAACTATAATTATAGTACCAATAATGATAACAGACACAATATAAAAAAATCAAGGGCTAACTATGAAGGGCGAAACTATGACACCTTTGACTTTACTCAGTTATATGCAAATGCAGATGCACATATATAAACCTACGCATTTGCATAGAAAAAAACAGCTACTTAAATAGATAAAACTACTTAGGTGGCTGTTTTTTTGCCTAAATTTGCGAGTAGCAAGTTTGGGCAAAGCCAAAACGTTCACTAAGTGAACTTTTTGGAGAAAAACTAAAAATGCGAGTTAGCAGTTTTAGTTTTTGGGGGTGTGGGGCTCTGCCCTGCCATACTGACAAACTTCGTTTGTCTAGTATGTTAGACAAACAAGTTTGATTTGGAGAAAATTCAGGAAAGGAAATTTGAAAAAATGAGTTATGCGATTGTGAGAAATGATAAATTAACAAGAGCAGATGTAAACGGATCTTATATTCATAATGATAGAAGGTCAAAAGGTCATACAAACAAAAATATAGACCCAACAAGAACACATTTGAATTTCTATTTTAAGAAAAACAAGTTAACTTACCTTAAAGAATTTGATAAATTAAGGAAAGAACGAGATTTAAAAGGTAGCATTAGAAGTAATAGCATTATAATGTGTGAAATGATGTTTACATCTGACCAAGAGTTTTTTGATAAGATAGGCGAAGAAGAAACAAGAAGATACTTTGAAGAATGTTACAAATTTGTGTGTAATTACAAAAAATTAGGAGAAGAAAATATATTGTCTGCTGTGGTACACTTAGATGAAGATACTCCACATATGCACTTAGTTTTTGTTCCTGTAATTCATACAAAAGATAAAGAAGGCAAAGATATTGAAAAAATCTGTGCAAGAGATTTTTGGAAAGGTAGAGATAGTTATAGGCAACTACAAAATGCTTTTTACGAACATGTAAAGTCAAAAGGTTTTGAACTTGAAAGAGGTTTACCTGTTGAAGAAACAGGAGCAAAGCACGAAAAAATCGAAGATTTAAAGAAACTTACAAACTATGAAAATACCAAAAAGATTTTAAAGAATATAAAACTAGAATTACCAGAAGTTCCAGATATAAACGATATAAAGCTAATAAAATTGAATAAAGAAAAAGTTGAAAATGAAATAATAAAGCCAAAAGATGCCTTAATAAAGGAATTACATGAAGAAAATAAAGTATTACATCAAGAACTTTCAAAGCAAGTAGTTTTAGTTGAAACAGCTGAAAAATACCAAAAAGAAAGAGATAAAATACTTGCAGATAATGAAGAATTACACAATTCTGTTAAAATTATGGAAAAAGAATATAAGAAAAAAAGTAATACTCTTGATTTGCAATTTAGTAATAGAAAACGAGATTTAGAAATCGAATTTAAGGAAAAAGAAAGACAACTCAAAAGTGATTGTAGAGATATAATAGATGATTACGAAAAAGAAAACAAACATTTAAAAAGACTTGTAACTACTTTCAAAAAGACTATAAAGATTTTTATAAAATGGATTTGCAAGAAATTTGATATTGCTGAAGATTATTCTTTAATTCGTGATTTTGAGAAAGAAACTAGAGTTTCACTTGATGCTGAAAAGCAAGTACAGAAAGAAGATAGAGAAAAAGAAATGGATTGGGATTATGAAAGATAAATTTAGGGACTTCCACCGAAGTGAAAGCCCTTTGGGTTGGTCAGTTATCATTATTACAAGTTTTCTTATTACCTATAACCACTTTTTCAAATAATTCTTTTTCTTCTTCAAGTGACATAAGATAACTTGTATCTAAACTTATTCTTTCTTTACTACTTTGGTTTTTATTATCTTTTATTAATTTTAGATCTTCTTCATTAAACCATTTCATATTTTCCATAATATCATCTCCTCGATATTATCTCGAGGACTTATCAAGTACCTGACCTATACTTGATTTAAACTTATGATATGCCTATATATTAGCACAAAATCACACATATTGCAACATTAAAAAGGACCTCCACCAGTTACAGTGAAAGTCCTTAAAGTTGGTTAGTAATTCATTTAACAATACGCTTAATTTTTCTTCGATTAGATATCATGCTAATATAGCTTTGTTTTTTAGCATGTCTTATTTTCTTAATTTCTTCTGTTAATCTTGGAAGTGCCTCTTTTTCTTTTTTTATAAGTTCACCATATCTATGACATTTAACAGTGGCTGTCGTAGACTTTATTTCAGGTTTTTTTGCTGTTTCCATAATTAGCCTCCTCTATATGTCTAGAGAACTCATCAAGTACCTAACCTATACTTGACTACAACTTATGATATGCCTATATAATAGCATAAAATTACACATATTGCAATAGCAAAGAGCCTCTACCTGTTATAGTAGAGACTCTTAAATTAGTCAGCTTATTCTTTACAGCACTATCAAAAGTTTACAGATATCAAATAAATTCCAAATCCCAACCATAATACTGATACATAGCTGAAATTGCAGTTCCATGGCTAATATTGGGTGATATATCTATTTGATAATCTGGATAATAGCAATCTTCAAAAAAGTTGCTATATAAACCATAAATCTGTCCAAGAAAATAATCCCAATACTTTAAATTATCCAAGGACGTATCAAAGCCTAGTGAAAAGCAATTAGGTGCTAATGTTATTATAAATGGTGTAAAAAGTTTTTCTAAAATAGGAATTATTTTTTCAATTTCACATGTAGTGTCTTTAGATAATAAACATTGTCTTTCTTTTTCGTCGATTAAGCTCGTTACATTTAAAGCTTGAAAGTTTCGACCATAATGAACTATGTTATCTATTATGGGGGTAACAAAAAATCCTGTTTTTGCAAAATGTAAATATAATTGATTACTGGATAGGTTATAATAAATTGGACAAAAAAGATAAGGACATGTTATAATAAATAAAATGAAATGGAGGAATTAAACATGTCTAGAAGACCAAGAAGAGAATTTACAGAAGAATTTAAATTACAAATGGTAAAATTATATA
>JAFRDD010000112.1 GCA_017404025.1 Clostridia bacterium | reverse complement strand
ACAGCAATAGTCAAATTACAATTTTTATTCTTGAAATTTATATTTAAATCCTCTACACTTTCAATAATGTCTGTACTTACAGCTAATATAGATGTATTGTTTTCTAAAGATTTTATTCCATAATTTTCTTTTACATACTCAAAAGTTTCCTTTAATTCTTCTGGCTCATTACTCAATACATGTAAACATGACTCTACATTTTTTATATGAATATTTTTTTCTTTTAAAAATTTATAATTTCTTTCTATATTGAATACATTTCTATATAAAATACTAGAGCATTTTTCAATATTAGAAGGATTAATTTTTAAATTGTCTCTTAAATAATCTAAAACTTTACGAATCTCTGCATAATTTCCCAATTCCAATATATTTTGATTTGTTTTTATTAAATTTTCAAAATTTATATTATATTCCTCACATATCCCTTTCAATTTTTGTTCTGAAATCATATTATCCTTTTCCTCTCTCATATACTACAAGAATATTATATACATATATTTTTTTCTTTTCAATAATTTTCATCATTATTTTCTATTTCTTTATTACAATTCAGTGAGCATAATTTCTGCTTTATATCCTTAATTTTTTCATGATTTTTTTGAAATTCTTTGAATAATTCTTCCATTTTTTTATTATTTGGATCTATATTTCTTTTTTTATATTCTTCTAATTTTTTACACAATTTTTTATATTCTCTTGTTTTTAAGTCCAATTCCATTGTTAAACCTACAATTTTAGTTTGAGTTAAATCTAATTTCATCTAATGTTCTCCTTCTCTTCTTGCTGTTTTTCTATTTTTCTTTCGTCTCTTTTATATAAAATAAATTGTCTATTTTCAGCATCTCTAAAACCATATTCAGTTGGTACAGTTAACAAATTTGATATTTCTTCAAATTGCTCTACATTTCTTTTTAATCTATTATATCCCATTCCTACATTTATTTGTTTTAAAGGGTTATCTGGATGTTTTCTATCATACTCTTCTGCAAATGCTTTTATTCCTCTTTGAAATGCTGCAAAAATCATATCTCTTTCTAATCTTTGTTTCCTTAATGATACTGATAATTCACTTTCATCTTCATAATCACCTAAATATGTACCTCCATAACCGTTATCTTTATATTCATGTTCTCTGTATTTTTCATTTAATTCAAAATCATTAAATACACCATATCCGCATTTTTCATTCACATATAATGTTCCTTTTGAAATAATATCTCCTTTAGCATCTCTAACAACAAGATTTTGTACGTCTTTTTCTATTATAGAACTTTTAGCAATTTTCTTTCCATAATATGTACTTGTTATAGTTCCGCAACAGCTTACATATAAACCTAATATTCCGTTTCTAGGATCATTTTTGTCTAACCACTCAAATGTAAATCTTTTACTATATAAATCATCTATTATATGCTTTGATTCATCTAATTCTTCAGCTGTTTTTTGTTTTAACTGTTCTATTTTTTCTAATATTGATAATTCTCTTAAATCTTTTCCTAAAATATGATTTGGAACACCTCTACTTTCTGCTTTCTTCCTTAGTTTTACTCCTTCTTCAAACACCGATTGTTCTAGTCCTTTTAAGCAATATACATCAGCAATATCTTGTATGCTTTCTGTAACGCCAATATATTTATTTTTTTAATAAAATTTTGTAAGTGCTTCTTTCCATGATATTGTTTTATTTGTTCCATCTTCAGCCAAAGTAGTTCTATATTTTTTTGCATCATCAAAATTGCTCATAACTTTAGCAAAAATTCCGGGACATTCTTCTCTTTCTAATTTTAATAATAATTCTAAATTATCTTTTTTCTTACCTTGAGGAGTTATAAATTTCAAAAACTCCTGACTTGCTGTTTTTTCTAGTCCTAAAGAATTAAATAGTCCATGATAACTTCCAAGTTGCAATTCAGGATTTTTCATTAATTTGGCTAATAAAGCTGATGCTTTTTGACTAATCAAAACTTCTGTTTTTTTTAAATTAGTATCTAATATTTTCTTTTTGCTAAAACATCCCAAACAAATTGCAAATTTGAAAAAATCCACTTGTTCTTCTTCAGGATATTGGCTTAATAACATTTTTATTCGTGGTATATGACTATTAAATGCTGTATAATCAGAGTTTTCGACAAAATCTGCTAATTTCATCTTTTTGGTTAGTATTGCCAAAATAGTAGGTGGAATATATTTATTTGAACTAGACAAACTTTCTGTTTTTCTTAATATGATTTGTTTTTTCTTTATCATATAATATACCATTATAATCAAAAGTTTTATCAATTACAAATACAGTTTCAGGGATTTTTATTTCTTCTAAGTAATTGCAATCACAAAAAGCTTCTTCATCTATTCCAAATATTTCCTCTGGAACTGTAAATGAAGTATTTTTTCTTCCTGAAGGATATCTTAATAATACATTTTTATCTTTATGTTTCCAATATAATATTCCATCTTTACTTATATAATTTTCATTTCCTTTTTCTATATTTATTTCTTCTAAACTATTACATCCCTCAAAAGCACTATTTCCTATTATTTCTAATCCTTCAAGGAGTTCTATATCTTTTAAATGGCTACACCCAATAAAAGTTCCAGAATCTTCAAGCCTTTCGTCTCCTATTTTTTTTATGTTTTTTGGAATATTAATACTTTCTAAGTTACTGCAATTTTTAAAAACACATAACTCTAAATCTTGCAAACTTTCTGGAAGTTTTATATTTTTTAGACTTGTACATCCTTCAAACGCACGAAATCCTATTTATTCTGTCCATTCTGCAATTTCAAATTTTCCATATTTTATATATTCTAAATCAACTTTGCCTAAATAACTCTCTTCTGCTTCCATTGTAATCTCCTTTTTTTATAATGAGCAACTAATTTTAAGAACTAATTTCTTTTACTAATTTTAGCATTTGGTCACATTTTTTTTGTATTTCTTCTCTTGTAAAAGTTTTTTCATTATTATATGGTACACATTCTATTCCTGCTTTTTCAAACATACTTTTCGTAATTTCAACTAATTCTTGATGATCATACATTCTTAGATATATTACTTTTTTTATTCCAACTTGAATTATTGCTTTTGCACACTCATTACAAGGAAATAGTGTAATATACATAGTAGTACCTTTTAAGTCTGTACCATGACTATTTAAAATAGCATTTAATTCTGAATGGACTACCCACGGATTTTTTGTAGTAAACAAACAATTTGTTTCTTCTCCGATACTATTCCAAGGAAAATCGTCATCATTCATTCCTGATGTTAAACCATTATACCCTACTGAAATTATTCTTTTTTCATCATTAACTATACAAGCTCCAACTTGTGATTTAGGGTCTTTGCTTCTAGTTGAAGACCACATTGCAAGTCCCATAAAATATTCATCCCATGTTGAATAATTCTCTCTCTTCGTAGCCATATTAACACTCCTCTTTATTTAAATAATAATTATAGCATTTTATAGTATCTAAATGTATAACATCTTCTTTTTCTACTAATTTGTTTATTACCCATTTTGAAACATCTACTATTCCTTTATTTATGTCCTTTTTTATTGTTTCAACATATGGTTCCATATCATAATTTCTATTTTTTTCTGTAGCATCTGCAAGATAAATAACTTTTTCTATCATAGTCATATTTTCTCTTCCTGTTGTATGGTATCTTACAGCATCAGCCATTTCTTCTGTAAAATTATATTTATTTTTGCAAATATATGCTCCTACTTTTGCATGTATTAAATTTTTATTCATTTTTTCTGTTTCGTCAAGCTGTATATTGTATAAATTAATATATTTTTGATTTTCTTCTTCTGTTAATTCTTTTGCAATATCATGAGCAATAGCTACTAACTTTACATTTTCTTCTTCTAGTCCACAAATTTTTGCATATTCTAATGCTCTTTCTACAACTCCTTTAGAATGTTTAAATCTTCTTTCAGATAATATTTCTTTTACTTCTTTATATAAAACTTCATATTTAATCATATTTTCTACCTCTTTTTTTATTTTATCAAATACTATATATATGTCAACATTAATTGGTATTTTTTATAAATTTATCTACATAAAAATTAAATACATATAAGTTTTATTTTCATTGACTTATATGTATTATTAAAATTCACTTCATTTTCTCTATTTTTTCTTCTTTTATTCCAGTATATTTTGAAATTAATTCTATAGGTATATTAATCTTTATCATATTTTTTATTATTTTAGCTGTCCCTGCTTCCATTCCTTCTTCTCTTGCATTTTTTAATTTTCTTATATACTCTTTTTCCAATCTTTCTGTTACTGCAAACATTTCATTCTTCCCTTCCTCTCTTCCTTCTTCTCTTGCATTTTTTAATTTTCTTATATACTCTTTTTCCAATCTTTCTGTTACTGCAAACATTTCATTCTTCCCTTCCTTTCTTCCTTCTTCTCTTGCATTTTTTAATTTTCTTATATACTCTTTT
>JAFRDD010000020.1 GCA_017404025.1 Clostridia bacterium | reverse complement strand
TGGTTCTTTCCAATGTTAGTTGAATATCATTAGTATATAACATCATACTTTTAAACTTTCCAATTTAATAACTTTCATTCTCAAAGTTTCAAAACTACATCTACCATACATAATTCTTTTTATAACTTTAATTTTATTTACACTGCCTTCAGCTAATCCATTATTGTATTCTAAAATAATAGCATTTTTTACAGCATCAATATCTTGATTTATTCCATTAACGAAACTTTTAATTTCACTAATATTTAATTTTAAAGACTCTTCAATCCATAAATCTAGTTTATTTATATCTTTCTCTTTTAATATGTGTCTAAAAGCATTAACTAAGTTTAGAATTTTATGTACTTGTTCATATTGACTACATAATAATTCAAACAATTTTTGATTTAATTCTTTAACCGAAGATAGCGGTTTGTAAAGAAGTTTTAATATTGATTTCCTTTCAATAAAAATTGTTTCTTTGGTGTTAAATTTTGAAGTTTGACATCGAGTTCTAATATCAGCTTTAATCTTAGTGGTATACTGCCTAAGTAAGCTAGTAGACCCTGTATATCCATGATTCCGTACAATTATTTCAATATCTTTAAACTTTAGTTTTGCGATAATACATTCATGGATTTTATCAATATAGTTTTCTAATAAATTTCCTTCTTTTTTGATATTATATGCAGCATGAATAGCTGTAGCATCAGGTTTTAAATACTTAGTAATAGTTTCTCTTGACATATTTAATTCTCTAGAAATTCCTCGAATAGAATACCCACTTTCATGCATTTCACGAACTAATTTAATTTTTGCCTCCTTTTGAGCAACCTTTTGTTCATGAAGAAGTTCCCTTTTGGTTTTAAAATAGTTTAATCTTTCCTCATTACTTAATGGAAATAATTTATTAAATAATCTAATATCTATATCTGCTTGTTTACATGAAGTACTTTTATTTATACCATTATTATACAAATGCATAGCGTGAAAATATCTATCTTTAAGCGATTTTTTATTATCCTGAGAAAAAATATATGTGGCATCTTTATTGTTAATCGATGGTAATTCTACAGGTACCTTAGCTTTTAAGTGTTTAACCAAGTAATTTTTACAATATGTTGTTAAGTTTTTTAGTAGATGGAACCTATCTGTAACTTGAATAGCTTCCGCGTGCGAAGCCGTTATAGCTTTCTTATATGTAAGTGATCCATCTCTTGATATTATCTTTAAATTAGGGAAATTTTTTAACCAAGAAGAAACTTTTTCATAATCACGTGAATTTATCATATCAATTATTTTATGAGTATTTATATCTATCATTACAGTTGCATATTTTTTACCTTTTCTAGTTGCAAAATCATCAATACATACCATATCTACTTTAGATTTATCAATAACTACTGTATCTTTTTTTTAAAAGAGCACAAATTGTACTCTTTCCTACATTAGTTAAATTATCACTTAAATATTTGCTAGCAGCTACAGAACTCATGTTTAATGAAATATTAATGATTTCCTTTTCTAATCTCTTTGTTTTCTTAGCTTTGTCATTTATAAATTTAAACTTTTCAGAAAAAGTTTTATGATTACAAGAATCATTTTTGCAAAACATTTTTCTGTTATTTATAATAATTTTAACTTTTAAGCCTTGAATAGGTAAATCTTGAAATGTTCTTTTATACCTTGAATGAACTTTCTTTGAAGTTGTACCACAATAAGGACAGCAAGGATACTCCTTAATAGATTTTACATAAATATAAATAGTATCTTCTATAATTTGATGTTGTATATATTCTAAATTCTTATCTAGTAATTTAATTAAATTATTCATCTTTTGTTCTTTCCCCTTGATTTTATTATTCA
>JAFRDD010000111.1 GCA_017404025.1 Clostridia bacterium | reverse complement strand
TGAATATGTTTTATTTATTAATATTGAAGATGATTGTGCTATAAGAGAAACAAGTTCAAATTCTTCACTATTTTTTTCTTTAGGAGCAATCATTGTAAACATCTTAACAGGTAATATTTCTTGCCCATTAACAATATCCCCAACAATCTGTTTACTGAGTATTTCTCTTATATCTCCTTCTTCTAAAAACTGACTAACTACATTTATATCTTTATTAAGATGCAGCATTTATCATATTAAGATTTATTTAGATTTTAACTTGTTTAATTTTTGAAAATATACCACCACATAAATTCTCTAATATATCCATTATAGAAATACCAACATTTAAAATGTTTATACATTCCTATTTCATATTTTCCGATTTTAAAAGAAAATAAATAATCTCCCATAATTATTTCTTTTTAAGTTTTGCTAGCTTCTCTTTCTGTTTAGCTAATTTTTCTTTTTCCTTAAGCTTCTTCTCCTTTTCTTTAGCTTTACGTTCCTTTTCTTTCTGCTTAGCTAATTTTTCTTTTTCTTTAGCTTTACGTTCCTTTTCTTTCTGTTTAGCTAACTTTTCTTTTTCTTTAGCTGCTTTTTCTTTTTCTTTCTGTTTCTTAGTCTTTTCTTTTTCTACCTTTTCTTTCTCTTTTGCTTTAGCTTTCTTTTCAGCTTCTTTTAAAGCAGCAAGTTTTGCTTTTTCAGTATCTTCCTTATATGTACCACTGAATTTTTCCTTATGAGGATTTTCATCCTCAGGAAAATCTGGTTCAAGTTCCTTCCTAAGTTCTTTCAAGTCCTTAAGATACATTTCTTCAATTGTAGTATTCTTAATGTATTCAAGTTCTTTTTTAATACTTTCATTCTCTTTTAACAAAGCTTCATATTCTTCCTTTGTCAATTTAGAAATAGGAACACTTAACAAGCTGTCCTTAAGATTATATTGTTTTAAGTCTTCTTTAATTTCAGCTCTTGGTCGATTGTTAATTTTAATCTTTCCTTCAATGACAAGTTTGATGAATTTACAAAGGTCTGTATTTTCATTATACTTTTTAGTAAGAATATCTACCAAACGAGACTTCCTATCGTTATACTTTTCAAGACGAACTTCAACAAAGTGCTTTATAAGTTCAGATGTTGAAAAGAAGTTCTTTACTTTTCCATTTTCATCAAGAACCCAAAGATTATCATTTGGAACCCTCTTAATCAATTTAAACTTATTGGGTAAGTGAGTATCTGCGGTTTCTTGTCCTATTTCTTTCCTTAGTCGTCCTTGTTCAAACTGAACTGAATAGTTTATCTTATCACCAGTGCTAAAATTCTTCCAGTCCTTTATATAACCTGTCTCAAGATATTTATTAAGAAGTTTTTCAAAATCATCAAATGTCATATCATAAGGCAAGTCAGTAATTATCATAATATCACGACTCTTATTATATGACCATTCTCCATAATTCTCCCAATAAGAAGTTCCTTTTTCTTCATCAATAATGAACTTCCAATTATATGTTTTAATACCTCTTACATAAGGTCTTGTCAATTTATTAGGTTCACCTTTCTTAATTACCGCAATACAATTGTCAATTAAGTCAATTGGATTATAGCTCATAGTTGAAAATCTAAAACCAGGAGCCATGCCAATTCCTCTACTTGTCAATACAGTAGGAATGATTGGCAAATAATAATGTGGTTCAAGAGTTTCACCTTCATCAAATACATAATTTACGCATTCTATGTCTGTTTTATAAATAAGATTTGCATACTTATTCAAACGAACATAAAGATAACGAGGACTTGATGCTTCGGGAGAACGAAGTGAACCATACTGTCCTTCAATTGTCAATGGATTCAAATTATCATTAAAATCCTGTGCAAGTGTAATAATTGTTGAATTAAGTGATGCATCACCGTGAGCATACAAACTTAATTTAAGTGTATCACCAGACAAATTCAATAATTTAACAGTAGAACCACCTTTGATACTACCATTGAATGCAGCATGCATAATCTTTCTTGCACCTGTCTTAAATCCATCCATCATAGAAGGACAAGCACGAGAACTGATTACATATTTTGTAAAATCTGTATAATCAGAATTAAAAAACTCTGTAACAGTTTTGTTATTTATTGTTACTTTTCCTGTAATTTCTTTACTCATATAAATAATATAGTAACTTATACTTCTTCTTTAAGTGCATTACGTCTTTCCTCAGCAATACCTTTAGCAAGCCAATGTCTAAAAGTAGCATCAGCAAGATCATCCTTTGTATAAACTTGGAAATGAGGATTCTGCATCATATCTCTATAATATGTATTTTCAAGAGTACCAAGTCCTTTGATATACTTAATCTTGAATCCCTTAAGATTCTTTTCATCTTTCTTATATTCCTTTAATGTATAATAACTTCTATGATCTTTACCTTTTTCTGCAATGATAATTGGAGAAATACTTCTACATACAATACCCTGTTCAAACAATTCAGGGAATTTATTACAGAATAACATAAGTAGACCAGCAATATGATGTCCATCAGCATCTGCATCAGAACTAATTACTATTCTATTGAATGCTAATGCAGAAGCATCATTTCGTTCTCCCCATTTAAGACCCATGATATTGATAATATCACTGAAGACTTGGTTCTTCATAATTTGCACAGGACTTAAATCAAATACATTCATAGGAACACCACGCATAATGTATGCAGCCTGTGTAATAGGATTTCTTGATACTCTAAAGCCTGCCTTTGCAGAATCTCCCTCAAATATCCAAAGTTCCTTCTCTTCTCTTTTTCTTGATGTACAGTTAATAAACTTATCACCACGAAGAAGTTTCTTTCCAGCTTCCTTATTAAGTTTTCTAATTTTTGCAAGATCTTCAGCTTCAGATTTCTGCTTATACCAATCAAGAACTATATTGATAATTTCAGATTTAGTAATCTGAGTTAAGAATTTATCTGGACAAGGAATATATCCAAATTCTCTTGAGAATGATTCTGGAGAAGTTGTAAGTTCTTCCTTTGTTTGAGAATTATATGCAGGATTAGATACATCAATAATCATAAACATTGAATATTTGTTATCTACACCTACCTGTGATTTCAATTCAATCTTATGCTTCTTCTCAAGAAATTCAATTATTTTATTATTGATTTCATTTCTAACAGCCTTAATATGAGTACCCTTACTACATTCAGCGCCATTTACAAAACCAATATTAATATTACCAGAAGGATAAATCCATACTTTCTTCTGTTCATCTTCAAACTTTACACCATCAGAAATTTCTACAAAGTTTGAATAAAGATCAATATATTCATCAAATTTCTTAAACTTCCATTTGCTTTTCTTTGAATCTTCACCATCTTTATATTCAAAATGAACAGTCAATCCAATGTTTGCTGCAGCTGCATCAATACATCTCTTTTCAATAATATCTACAAAATCAAGATTGAAACATTTCTGTCCATCAAATCTCTCATAGTCAAGTAAGAATTTTGTCTGTGTATAATGGTCAGTACATTTCTCAATCTTAAGGTCATCATTAGCTTTTTCCATGTTGTTTGACCAAGAACGATGGAACTTATTTTTCTTATCACAAGTTTCAATTATGAATTCTTTAGAGAATACATTTGCTAATGAACCACCAACACCGTTTGTTCCAATAACATTACGGTCCTCAGTATCATCATAATTACTTGATGTACGAAGACGGCCAAATATAAATTCAGGAACATAAACACCAGCCTCTTTATGTTTAACAACTGGAATACCACCATTATCTTTAATAGTAATCCAGCCGTTCTCATTAAGAGTAACCCAAATATCTGTTAAACCAAGATTATCTTTTCTACGAAATTCATCACAAGAATTAGATATGACTTCATCAACAACTTTAAGCATTGCAGGAGTATATCTAACTTCTCTTTGTTCAATCACCTCAGAGTCGGAATTATACAGAAACATTGTCTTTGCTTCTTCTTTAATAGAACCAACCCACATACCGGAACGAAGCAAAATATGTTCACGTTCTGATAATTCTTTATATTTCTCTTCTATCTTTTTTGCCATATAAAGTACTTTAAATTCAATTTAATATAGTAAATAAAAAATAAAATTCAACTTCTTTGTAAATGTATGCTATAATATATAATATAGAAAAATCCAATGAAATGATTCATTGGATTCTTTAACTTATTGGTTTTCAATTTATTGTATTAAAGCCATAATTTCAAGCTTTTCCTTTTCATTTAATGAATTAGCAATTGTTTTTAAAGATTGTGTAACGGAATATTTAACTTTATTTGCAGGAATTCCTTCGGATTCAGATATTTCATTAATTGATAATTGATATGGCATTCCTACACCAAATCTTTTCTTAATTATTCTTCTATCTGTTGGGGATAAATTACATAATGCCTTTTCAACAACTTCTTTTAACAAATCTTGTTTTTCAATATTTTCTACATATTCATCTTCAAGAGCAAATTCTTCATTTGTAACCTTAGCAAGTTCATTATCATAATATGTATCATCAGTATATGGATTTACACTATCAAGATTGATTATTGTAATAGCTGAATTAACTTTATTTCCTTCTTCATCTGTTTTTGCTCTTGCAGATTTTGGTACTCTAATTACTTTTGAACGTTTATTAAGTTCAAGAAGAATATATGCTCTAATCCATTGGAATGCAACTGAAGCAAATATAGCTGTCTTAATATTTTTCTTTGCCCATGCAATAAATTCTTCTTTTTCTGCAAATCCATCTTGTGGAATAAGATTCAATGTTCTTTCAAGATCTTTAGAATAAGTAAATGAATCTCTAATGATTTCTTCGGCATCTTTATATGTAAAGCTTTCTAATTCAGAATCATTTATTTTATTTATGATAGTACTCTTAAGATTTGCTTTTTCTGTATCATACTTATCAAAAGCAACGCAAAGTCCATAATTTCCTGTTTGTATTAAATCTTCAAATGGGAGACCCATATTTTGGTATCTCTTTGCACAGTTAATAACTAATTTAAGATTATTCTTTATGAAAGTTTCACGATTTTCTGGAAGAAATTCCAAATTGTCACTATCTGACATCGGGGATTTTATATATTCCCTCTTAACATCATTGAAATAAATATCAATGTTATTATCATAGGTTTTTGCATCTGTGTAATAATGAGCCAATTTTCCACGGGCTTTAACCTTTACTTTATCAAAAAAGTCAGGGTCTATTTCAGATACAGAATCTAACAATTCATTTAATGATTCTAAGTAATAATCTGTTACGGCTCTTTCACTACATCCTTTTAAAGATTTTATATCACTTTTTAGTATATCTGAAAATATTGTTATAAATCGGTCTTTATCATCAATAAATGATATAAACTCAAGTTGTTTCTTTAATTTTTTTAATTTTGCTTGACTGGTTTTGTTTAAACTACTATTAATACTTCTACTCACGGCATTTATTAATCTATATTTATAGACACTTCTGCCGTATAATTTATAATAGAAAAAGCATGACAAAAAATTCAAAAATTATTCAAATTTTTGAACTTTTTATCATGAAAAAATATTATTTTTTATATCTTTACCTCATATATGTAGCATATTGTTTCTTACTCATTGTGTAAGAATAATCTTCAAGATATTGCTTCCATGTATCAGATATTCTATTTTTCATATCTGACTCATTAACAACCCATACTAAATAACTTGGGTCAGTAATCATAATTGAAGATAATGTTCTTCCTTGATACTTTCCGAATGTAATTTTTTCTTTAGTGTCAAGCTTTAGCTCTCCAGTAAAGATATCTCTTTCAACCATTTCTAATTATATTTGAAAAATACTACCAGCAGGGAATCCCCTACGATTAACTACATTAACAATTTTTCTTGCTACGGTTTTTCTATACTCAGGAGAATTATCTCCCTTTTGAAAATCTTCAAGAATTTTATCAACAGCATCATTTACAGCTTTTCTTTCAGCAATGATTTCTCTAAGGATTTCATTATCCTCATCAGGTGTTTCATCCACACATTTATCTTCTTTAATTTCAACAGGTTCAGATTCTGGTTCAGGTTCTGTTCCTGGATTTTCATTTTCTTCACCCATTGTTTTGTCTCCACCATTCAAGGAATCAAATTTCTGTTTTTCTGAATTAATTTCTTCAATTCGTTGAATAATAGCCTCATCAGATATTTCAATCTTTTCAGTAACCTTAGGTGGTTCTTCATCAACTAAAGGTTTTGATTCAACAACAACTTCCTTAGGATTTTCATCACCAAAGAATTCTGCAGTAGCATTAATAACAGGAGCTTCTACTTCAGGTTCCCTATCATCATAAATTGTCACATCAAGACCTTCACACTGATTAAGATATTTTTCCATAAGAGGAATTACTTCATCAGGATTAAGACCACCATTTGAACAACCAAGTAAAGGAAATGCAATTGAAGTAATTCCTTTTTCCTTCCAAATTTCAACAAATTTCTTAAGGCCTTCCTCAATATAAGACATCTCAGAAGGATTTCTCCAATCTACTTTTGTCGGAAAATTAAGAACCCATTTGCCATCTTCAGCTTTATAAATCCAAAGAACACCTGGTTTAAATACACCCTTATCACAGAATGTTTTATACTTATCAAACATTGCGGGATAACGATTCTTAAATTCAAGAGCTATCCCTTTGCCCATTACACCAACACAATTTATAGTGTTTACCAATGTTTGGGCATTAGATTCAAAAATAGTTTTACCTCTTTCTACTTTAACCATAACTTATTAAATTAAGATATACTTTCATTTTTAATATAGAAAAATTGAAAAACTTAGTTCAATCCCTGACGACTGTTTTGTTTATTTTTATTAAATAGATTTTGATTTATAAGTATAGATATGGCAAAAGTATATATATTTACAGATGAGAGTGACGCTGCTGAATACGGTGGTGATATTCTAGATGAATATTTATCAGCTTTATATGAAGATAAAGTATTCTTAATGTCTGAAGACAGTAACTATCTTTTCCTTACTGAAGATGAGTCATCTTTTGTTGTACAGGAATACTTTGAGGAATTAGATGATTAATTTTAATTAGAAAATATAAATAAAATAGAAATATAAAATATGGCTATAAGTTCAAAAAAGATCTCTGGTTTTAGAGAATTATCTGAATTGAGCGGTGATGAATACTTAATGGTTGCATTCAATAACCGTTCATATAAAGTTAAGACTTCATTATTTACTTCAGATATTATTGAAAGTATTGAACAAAGCGTAGTTAAAGGTGACGAAGCTGTTAGTCCTATCAAAATTAAGACTAAAGCAGGGGATGAATATACATTCTATGTAAAGAATGGTAGAAAAGGTAGTACTGGTGATACTGGTAAGCAAGGTGCTAAAGGTGAAACTGGTAATACTGGTATAGCTTTATACAATACTGATTTTGAAGATAGAATTCTTGATACATTAGATGGTACTGATGGAGAAGGAAATGATTTGACAAATGATGAATTGACATCATATGCATTATCCGCTATGCAAGGAACTGTTCTTAATGACAAACTTGAACTTCTTGCAGAAGAATATCTTTCACAGGAAGAATATGATATAAGAGTCAATATGAATCAAATTTATCCTAATGTAAAATATTTCATCATTTCAGATGAAGACATTACTCCTGAGGAAGAAAATGTACAATCATAAAAATATTTAAAGTAAGAATATGGCACTTTATGTTAGACAAGATGAAAACAGTTTAAGACAGGTAATTGCTATTTATAAGGGCACATCATCTGGTCCAAAAACTATTTCTGCTGTATATCAAGGTTTAATTCTTTTATGGGGTTATATAAAGTCATGTTATGGCCGAGGTTATTGGATTAACGATAAGATGTGGTCAAATACAGATGCTTGGGTAAATTAAGAATAAAATTGAAAATATAAAATATGGCTAGTAATAAACAAAAGAACGTATCAAGAGTATCTGAACTTCCTGAGATAGGTAAAATATGGCGTGATATGAAAACTATTGTTGCACACAATAGACAAAACTATGTAATTGATGTAAACAGTATTGCAGGAAGAAAGATAATTGATATGACAGAAATCCAGTCAGATGAATCTGGTGGAAAGAATATCATCTACATTGATTTCAATGACAATAAGACTGACACTATTTATGTATTCAATGGTACCGAAGGAGACAAAGGTATGATGGGTGGCGATGGTGAAACAGGTAACCAAGGTGCTGAAGGTTATATAAATCCAAATGGCCGTGGTATAACTGGTACAATGTATATTGTAAACAACTGTGAAACTGAAGATCCAAATTTACCTTGGTCAGCATTTAGAGGTAAAGATATGAATGATAAGATTTATGAATTAAATGAAACATTCGTATCTGAAGAAGAGTTCAATCTTTTGTTCAATGAAATAAAGTATATATATGCAGAATTTAAAACTGCTAAGGACAATCAATCTGCAAGAATTTTTAATGCAGATAACAACAGTCATATCACATATAAGAAATATTGGACATATGAGGATGACGGTGCTAAGACATATTATATTTATAACCCAAATTCAAATACAACAGATGAAGCAGGCAATGTAATTAAACATTATGATGCCGTAAGTGTTGATCTTTGGAAAGACATTTATTTAGGTGCTGGAGAAGGATATTTCTTAATTACTTCTTCAATGCAAACTGACTCAACACCTATTTATTACTATGATAGAGAAACTGGTGAATATAAATTAGTTCAGAAAGTAAATGTTCAAAAAGAGGTAGATGGCTCAATTGTTGAAGTTTACTTGGGTGATAAACATATAGATAGTTATTATCTTCCTGAAGTAGATGCATACATTTCAGGAGATTATTCAATTGCAAATAATAAATGGACATTGGAACTTAATTCTACATCAAGATATATTCCTGATGTATATAAGACTGAAGATGGTGAAAATTATATTAAGCTTTCAAAGGCTGAAGTATTAGCAATTGATACAACAATTTATGCTCAATATTATCAAAAGAAAGGTGATGGATATGATTTAATCCAAAACATTGGAGCATATATTGCTCCTAAAGATGTTAGATATTATAAGAGAAATGTTGTTGAAGAAGGCTCAGAATATGTAAAAGTAAATAATAATAGATACTGTGAAGTTCCTGTTACTGAAATTGATATGGATAGTTTAACAGATGATTTCATTATTGTATCATTTGATAAACTTACAAATAGATATACATTTGATAGACATTATCCAGGAGTTCTTTATGGTGAAGATGTTCAGTTCAATGATACTGTAACATTAAGTTCAATTGATTTGTATTACTATACAGATTCAAGAGTTTATTATACTGATACTCTTGTTAGACAGCCTGATGGCTCATATGCAGCAGACTATATTCCTGTTCCTATTCCAAATTGGATTTATGCAGAATTCAAAACATTTGATGAGGACCAGGTTTCAAAGATTCTTAATGCGAATGATGATACAACAGGACAGAAAGAAAATAATGAAGTTATTGATACAACTGCTGAATCATCAGATACATATATTGAAACAGAAGAAATCTTTAGAATAGTTCCAGGTATTAAAGATACATTATATCTTAAGACAGGTGATGACAGATATGAAGCTGTAAATCTTGCTAAAGATATAATATATCCTACATCAGAATATTATACTTGGAATGGAAAAACTTATGTATATGAAGAAATAAGTTATGCTGCTGCAATGAATAAATCAAGAGCATCTATTTTTGTAAAAGAAAATAATGTTTATAAGTTAGCAACAGGAACATTGAAGGAATCTGAAAATTATTGGTATCAGAAACCTAATTATATTAGAGTAAATGATCCTGAAACTTACTTAAATACATATGATTTAGTATTATTCTATGGAGAACCTCAATTATTACCTATAAGCATATATCCTGCTACTAATAGAAGTTATGTAACATTAGAATATGATCCTTCTAAACTTATATTCTTTGAAGATGGTAGAATTGCTGCAACACTTGGTAATGATTTTGAAACTGTACTTACAATAACATCTGGAAATTCAGATGCAGTAGCATATGTAAATATTAAAGTTACAATGCCTGTAAGAGAAATTGTATTTGATGAAGATAATTCAACAATTGTTGATGTAAATACAAGCACAGAATTCTATTATTCTGTATCTCCTTCAAATGCAAGTAACAAAAATGTTACATTTATTGGTGACAATTCATTAATAGAAATTACTAAATTAGAAGATAATGCAAGAGGCAGTAGAGTACAAATATCTGGAATAGGTGTTGGTAACTTTACATTAACTGCAACTGCAGATGATGGCTACGGTGCAACTGAATCAACAAGATTTGAAATTATTGAACCAGCAACTGGTTTAAGTTGGACAGATGAATCTGGAAATATTGTTGATGAAAATATTAAATATGTACCTGCTGAACTTTATACACAAGGTGAAGCTAATGCATATAATATTGAACACAGAGAAGAAATTGCAAATGGTGAATTAGAACAGATACATGCAGGAGATGTTAAAGTTGAAGAATACTATTCAATGGTTGCATTATTACATAAAGAATATGTAATTAAACCTGTTGTTACTCCTGCTTCTACTACATATAAAGATATTAATTGGGTATCATCAGATATTTCAGTTGCTGAAATATTATCAAGAACAGTTAGAGTTATTGATAGAGAAGCAGTTAGAAGAGAAATTACTATTGAAGATGTTAATAATGAAGTAAAAGATGCTACAGGAAAACCTGTAACTGAGGAACAAATTGGAACAATTGTTACTCTTGTATCTGAACTTTCTCATAATGAAACAGAATATTATTTAACTTCTTACGCAATTGGTAATGTAGAAATTACTGGTTCTCTTGAAAGATATCCTCAATATTCAATTACATTCAGAGTAAGAATTGACCAATCAATTGAAGAAATTGTAATTACTCCTGATGTATTAGCATTGAATATTAACACAAGAAAGAAACTTAATGCTGAAATATTACCTGCTTCTGCAGTAAATGGAACAATTTCATGGCATAGTTCAAATGAAGAAATTGTAACAATATCTCCAACTGGTACAATATTTGCAAATGGAATTGGCTCAACAACTGTTATTGCAAGAGCTGAAGATGGTTCAGAAGTAGAAGGAAGATGTAATGTAACTGTTACTATTCCATCTAAGGATATTCAATTTGATGTTGAAACTCAAAATGGTATCATATATCTTGGACTTGGAAAGAGCATTAAGATAAATGCAGATGTTATTCATGATGAATCATTTGGTTCATCTTCTGCAAATATGAATGAAGAAGTAAATTGGACAAGTACAGATACATCTGTTGCAACAATAGATGATTCTGGAAATGTTACTGCAGTAAGTCTTGGTAAGACAACTATAATTGCTACTGCTAAGGATGGTACTGGTGTATTTGGAACAATTCAATTAAGAGTTATTCAATTAGCAGAATCTATTGCATTCTCAGTTGACAGTATTGAAATGGAAGTAAATGATTCATTAGTACTTATGCCAATATTTACTCCTGCAACTGCATCAAATGAAATTGTAAGATGGGCTTCATCTGATGAAACTGTTGCTAAGGTAAAAGAAAGTGGTATAATATATGGATGTAAACCTGGTACTGCAGAAATTACAGCAACAACAACCGACGGTACTGATTTGACAGCAACATGTACTGTAACAATTTTATAATTAAGAAAATAATTTAAGAATAAATATGGAACAAATAAATAACGTACAGAATTTAGATTCAATTATTTTTTACACAGGTTCTAACTCCGTCGTTGCTGCATCAACAACAGAATCAAGAAGTTTTGGTGATGAGGTTGATGGTTACGGTACATTAATAAAAGGAACAGACGGAACAATATATTTTTCAAACTTCCCTAATGTAAAGTATAAAGAAAGAAACGTAAATTTTGGTAACTTAAATGATTTATATGAAGAAACATTAAGTTATGTTCTGTCAAATAAAGAATCTGATGAAATAGTTGGTAATTCATATATTGCAGAGAATAAGTATAATGTAATATATACATACGAAACAGATTTACATAATGATTTTAATAATGCTCGTAGAATTGTTAAAGAAAATCTTGCTGAATTTTTAATTGGTCTTAATGATCAAAAATTCAATAAGCAAAATAAATATGGAGACAAGAATGAAGTTAGTTCAATTAAAATTGACCAAACATACTTCACTTGGTACCCTAAAGATACTATAGCATATTATAATACTGAAGTTACGCATACACCTAATACATATTTATATTTCTATATAAATGATGTTAATAGAAATGTAACTGATGGCTCAACAGAAGGAAATATTTTAAGAAGTTATATTCTTGATTATCTTACTGAATATGATATTGAATCACAGGCAGATAAAGAAGAATATTCATTAACATATTTAAATTCTGTTGTTCATACAGCATATGAAGAATTTATAAATCAATATCTTGAGCAGAATGAAAGAACAGAATTAACTGCAACAGAATTTGTTCATTCATATGCATATGTATATGATACTGAAATTTCTGAAGATATTCCTTATAAGATTGGTGGAAATTATTATTCATACGTTAGACAATCATATGCAACAATAGATTACAAACTTATTGAAAAGATTGGTGATAAGTTAGGAGATTTTGAAGAAAGATATAATCATGACCATTCAATATATGCATATTATATGTATGATTGTAATTCTGACATTGAGATGATGCTTACAACATTAAGTTTGGGTGTAAAAAATTCAACATTCAAAATTGGTTTTGATAGCCGTTTCAATAAGTGGTTTGATAATGTAATTGATTTACATGCTGAATTAGCAGCTAATGATACAATTGCAAATGTTACATCTGGTGAAGATGCTGCAATATTCTCAATATTTAAGAATTCAACAGATAGAATTACTGGTCCTAATGTAACTGTAAATAAAGATGTTACATATGAATTTAAAACAAATGCTGCTGTAACTTCCGAAGATGTTATCAATATTCTTACCCCTTATTCAATTGATACATTAGATTTAAGTCCAATTAAGACTAAGATTGGTAAAGTATTAGATTTGACTAAGAATAACTGGATGGAATTTGGAAGTAAGTTAAAGAAACTTATTTTTGATGATGATAATTCTTCAACAAAGAATAATCTTGAAAAGATATTTGGTATTAATGATATTAAATCACTTGAATACATAGATATTTCAAATATTGATAAGCTTCGTTATACTCCAGCTATTGATAAACTTGAAAATCTTAAAGTATTTAAAGCTAAGAATTCAAACATTGATTCATTCAGACCACATAAGAACAATGAAATGTATTATGTTGAACTTCCTCATTCAGTAAAATCAATTAAATTAGATGGAAATTCATTCATACCTGGTACACTTAAGGTTGCTGGTGTTGATAAAGAATTTAATGGTGAATTTAAGTATACACCAAATGTTACTCTTAACAGTCTTACTTTAAGAAATGTTAATGATGAATTTTCTTATAAGTTAGTTTATGATTGGTATGATATATTAAATACAGAAAATAAATTAGATAATGTATTATATCTTGAACTTATTGGAATAAACTGGGAAGTTGTTCCTGCACAAAATTTAATAAATTTGAAGAAATTTGATTTATGCCCTGATTTTTCAGGAGATGTTTCAATTATTGGTTCAGGTAACTACAATATGATTTCAAGAGCTGATTATCAGAATATTTTGAAAGCATACGGAAATAATGCATTTGTAAAAGGACTTGTTCCTAATAAGATTTATAAGAATTTAGATATTGAATGTGGAATTGATAAAGAAGATTTCGAATTCTCTATGGATGTTTTAAATGAATCTGCAAAGGCTTGGAATACTGCCCATGCATCAGATACAAATACAGTATTCTATGTAGATACATTAAAGATTGATTTCAATGGATATTTTTATGATAAGAATTTAAATACAGAAGTACTTATTTCTCCTTATGAAAATAGAGCTGCAAATGCATTGCTTGATATAATATATGGAACTCCAAATGCAACATATACATTTACAAAAGATGTATTAGAAGATGAGGAAGGAAATGATATAAGTAATTATGCATATTGCAAACTTGATAGAAGTATTGATACTTCTGATTCTGATGAAATTAGACAAATAAAAGCAGGAGATATTCTTTTATTCAATGGTGATACTTTAATGATATTCTTTAAGGATGTTGATAATTCAATTTATGAATATACAAAACTTGGTTCAATAACAGATGTAAAAGTAAAATCATATGATGGTAGAAGAGAGTTCTCAAGTATTGAACATTGGTTTGATTATACAAATAATACTGCAGAATTAAAATTCTTACCTAAACAAAGACCACTTGTTGTTCATGACATTACAATCAGTGCATCAAGAGAAAGTATTGAATCACACGATACAGATAATGTAATTATTACTGTTGCAATTCCTGATGATGTACAAGCAAACATAACTGCAGGTAAGATTGAAAATCCTAACATAATTGTAGAAACAAATTCAGAACATTTAACAATTGTTGATAAAGGCAATTATAAATATGAACTTATTCCTGATTATGAATTTGAAAGTACAGAAGTAGTTAAAGTTTCTGCATATGCTGAAGCATGTAGAAAATACACAGAAGTATCAGTAAATATAACATTAGAATCTGATGTATTACCTTCAACAGTTCTTAATGATACATTGACAATTAATTCAAATGATAGCTTCGTAGATGGTACTACATTGGTACTTTCTATAAGAAATGATGCAGAATATGATCCTGCAACACAAACATTGACTATAAAATAAATTTTTTTAATATAAGTTATGGCAAAAATTTCAACAATAAAACTTGCTAAGACAGGTGTACAATATGATTTAGAAGATTCTGCAGCTATTCATACAAGTTATTTTGAAGCAAAAGTATTAGAGTTGCAAGGAATCATTACTGAATTAGAAAGAAGACTCAAAGCTGTTGAATATGAAGTAGGTATTACTGATAACAATAGCAGCAATGAATCAACTAATAGTTAAGAATAATTTATGTTGCTGCAGATAATTTTAAAGTTATCTGAAGATTAACACAATATTTTATTATAGCATATTTTATATTTTCGTAGAAAGTGTATCATTAACTGGTGCACTTTCTATTTTTTGGTATTTACCTATTTTCAGCCAATGAATATCATGCTCCATGCGTTCCATAAGGCACTTCAATTCTGGTGAATTTTGAACATCTTTATTATCTTTCATCCATTTGACTAAATTGTCAATATCTGATGCGTATACATTATTTAAAGCAACCATAACGAATTAATTTTTACATAAAAATATAGAATTAAGTGTGATGTTGTTCAAGGATTTTTGTTTTATTTTTAATAAACAGTAATGTTCATATAGAAACATAGACTGAAAAAATTAATAAATAAATATACTTTAATAAAATATGGCAACAAAGCTTTGGGAACAAGATATTGACAAAACCGTTGATTGGGGTAATGCCGATGGATTGGGAACTCCTGTTTCAGGTAAGTATGTGCAAAAATTTATCAAAGATTCTCTTGCCAAGAAATTCGGTTATCTTTACTATGATAGAGCAGCCTTAAAGTATTATGTTTTCGCAGATGAAGACGATTATTTAGCATACAGTGAAGATCCTATCACTAATGCTACTCTTCTTCTTGCAACATTTGATGCTCCAGCTCCTGCTGATATTTCTATCATATCAAAGTCAAATGATAACGTTACAACTCTGCTTAATGCTACAAACAGAAAGATTACATTTAACTACTACATTGTTGACAAATCAAACAACCCTGTAGCAGAAAACGTTTCTTTCCGTGCTGTTATTGCTCGTTCTGGTGAACAGCAGACATTTACAGACAATATTCCTATTGATAGAGAGAATTATGATGATAAGGAAGTAGGTACAAGTTATTCATTTAATCTTGATAATTACTTAAGAAACGAAGGTACATACACAATCACTATTACCTTGACCGGTCTTAATACTCAAGCTTCTACAACAATGACATTCTTCTACACTGTTGTTAATCTTGATTTATCATTATCTACATTTGAATATTATAAGCCATTTAGCACAGGTTCTTCTATGTATTCAATACCATTTACTGCATCAGGTGCAGCTGGTATTACTAAGACAGTTGATATTTATATTGACGGTGAACCTCTTGTTCAGACAGGATTAGGTTATAATGATGCTATTTCATCAGGTGATGGCCTTACATCAAACGGTTTATTTACTTCAACATTGAAGTTATATAATAAAGATTTTGATGGAAACATTGTAAAATGGCCTATGACTGCTAAGAATATTGATCTTCAGGGTAAGACAATCTTTACTCCTGGAAAGCATACTCTTCAGATGAGAATTTCTATTCCTGGTGATGATGCTCCATTCTATTCAAAGACTAAATACTTTGAATTTGTTGTTGTAGATGAAAATGCTGCAGCTGTTAATGAAACATTCTTACTTTATGTAACTGATGCAGAATCAGGTACAGTATTTGATGCATCTAAGCCTATTGAAATTACTGGACAGCAATATGATGGTGTTGCATTAAATGTTGCTGTTATTGATAATGCAAACAGAGTAGTTCCAGTTAACTATTCAATCAAAGGTAGAACAACAGATTTTGATAAGACTGTTGAAAAGACAATTACAAATCAGACAGTTGATGAATTTAGATATTCATTTGATACTGCTGATACATATGATTTGACAATTAAGACAGCTCCAGGATTTGCTAATATTTCAACTGATGAGATTCATGTTGTTATTACTATTAATCCATTTGCATTAGCAGGTGAAACAATTGAAGAATCACAGATTTCTAACTTACTTGTAAAGTATACCGCTATCAACAGAGGTAATGGTGAAACAAACAAGGAAACATGGATTAATACATCAGAATCTGACTTCGCAAGATTACATCCATATCCTGCTCATTTTGAAAACATTCTCTGGAATGAACAGTCAGGTTGGGATGGTGAAGCTCTTGTACTTAGAAATGGTGCAACTGTTGAACTTCCTATTGATTTATTCAATGATGATCCTGAAAATAGAATATGGAGTACACTTGGTTTAACATTTGAAATTGATTTTGAAACATTTAGTGTGCAAAGTGATGATGCAGTTATTATGAATATTGCAGACCCTGCAATTAGTAACAATTCATACATTAGAATTACTGCAACTGAAGCTTCATTAAATTCACAGAATAATATTTTCCTTAAGACTAACTTTAAGGATAGCACAAGAAATAAGATTGCATTCTCATTCAATCCAACTGCTGATGTTGTTGATGGTGTTTCACAAGGTGAAGGCAATCCTAACTTGTTAATGATTTATGTAAATGGTGTTCTTGACCGTGCTGGTAAATGGGGTAACGGTTCAGCTAATTCAGATACAGTTCTTTGGGGTGAACATACAACAAGAACTATTAAGATTGGTAATCCTGAAGGTGCTGCGGGTATTAAGATTTACTCTATTAGAATTTATGATAGAGCTTTAGTTCCTGAAGAGGCATTTATGAATTATGTAGTTGATCAGGGAAGTAAAATTCCTGAAATCATTACAAAGAACCATGTTCTTGATGAAAATGGTGATGTTAGCCTTGAATTAGTAAAGGCAGCTATTCCTACTCTTGTTCTTTATACTGATTATGATAGTGCAAATAATGCAACTAATAAGAAGGATAATAGAGAGTATGAAGCTCAATACTATGACCCAGTTGATCCATCACTTAACTTCTATGTAAGACATGGTTGGATATCTTGTCAGGGTACTTCTTCAATGCAATATCCTACAAAGAACTTACGTCCTTATTTCAATAAACAAGCTAATGATAAGACATATCCATTTAGTATTTCTACTTCAGAACAAGCAACAAGATTAGCAAATCAGGGAATTGAAATTGGTGCTAATTTCAATACTGAATTCTGGCCTGTATCTGAATATGCTGGAAATGAAGAAGCTGTTGCATCATTCGTTGATGCCAATGGTATTGTTCCTTATGCAGTTAATAAGAAGGAAATCACAAAGGATAAATTCTTTGCTAATGCATACCATGAAATTGCAGCAGGTTATTCAAAATCATATAAGATTGACTTAGCTGTTAAGTATTCTTCAAAGACAGAAATTTACTATAAGAACGGTAAGAGAGATATTGTTTCTGATGGTAAGACAAAATCTGTTGATAGATTTGATATTATTGTTGCTGATGAAGAACAAACAGTAGCTCAGAAGATTAATGAAATCGTAACAAATGGTGGTGCAGTTTATATTTCTGCGTATCGCCCATTGAAGAGAACTGGTTGGGAATTAGACAGTAATGATTATTGGACATATGTTAAACAATTAAGATTCTCAGGTGTTGCAATTTATACAAAGAAATCTGCAACAAATGAAGATGGTGGAATTGGATTTGATTTCAAGAAAGCTAAGAAACTTGAGAAAGGAACAGAATATTATGGCTTAGGTGCATATTGGAGACAATATAATGAAGTACAACATTATGCAGGATGGACTGATAGATGGACTCTTAAAGCTGACTATGCTGAATCTTCAATGTGCCACAACTCAGGTGTTGCTAGAGTTTGGGGTAATGCATTAAGAAACTTCAAACTTAATGGTCAGGCACTTGGTATAACAAATTCACAGTCTTGCTCAACTGATGTTTCATTTATTGATATTAGAACATCTTGTGATGGTAAGCCTATCGTATTATTTGTAAAGAATCCTACTGGATATAATGAAGAAACTGGTAGAGTTGAATATGGGGCTGCACAATATGCAGGTTTGTTCAACATTATGACAGATAAATCTTCTACTGCATTGTTTGGTTTTGAAGATATTAAGGATGAAAATAATAATACAATCTTTGATGCTTCAGATGTTCAGTGCTGGGAATTCTTACAGAACGGTTCATTACTTGGTACTGGTAATGGTCTTGCATTTGATAATGCAAGTGCTAAGACATATCAAAATGCTACAATGGTTACTGATGATGAAGGAGAGGACTTAGGTTTAAATATCGGTAAGGGTAGACCTATATTTGATGACTTTGAACCAAGATGGCCAGAAAGTGGTGAAACCAAACATGAAGGAGATATGAGATGGTGTCAGGATGATGTATTCGGTACAGAATCTAATGCATTTGAATCATTCTGGAACTGGTGCCACTTTACAAAGCCTGCTATCAATTATGAAGTAAGTGGTGGTGAAGGTGTATGGCTTAATGGTTATGATTTAAGCCCATATGTTCCATTTGCTAATACTGCAGAGGCTGTTGAATATAGAGAGAGAACCGGAAAACCTGTTTATATTCAGTGGAACAACTCAGGTAATATTGCATATGCTGCTGAAGGTACTCAATATGGTCTTAAGGGAGAAGAATCAATTTATGAATTCAATCCTAATGTTGAAGGTCTTCCAATTTATTGGTTAAATGAATCAATTAACTATGAAAAAGTTAGAAAGTCAGTAAATGATGCAAAAATTGGAGATGTTTGGGGTGGTGAAGTTTATAAAGTTGGTATTTATGGATTTGACGCACTTAACCACTGTAGAAATGAAGAAGGTAACTTATTAGAAGATGAAGCTAACAAGTATCTTGTTGATGTATACATGAGAAGACAAGGTAACAAGTTCTTCTATGATGATAGTTACGGAAATACAAATGTAGAATATAAGGGTGCGGGTGATGCAGTTGGTCCTGATGATTATGAAATTGCATCTGATGGCGTTCCTTATTCACAGAAGACATTTATGCAATACTTCTCAGCAACTAAGTGGGATCACTTAGATATTTACAAAGTTGCTGCATATTATGTATATATTATGAGATTCGGTGCTGTTGACCAGGTAGTTAAGAACTGTATGATGACAACAGAAGATGGACAGCATTGGTATTTTATTAATTATGATAATGATACTGTACTTGGTGTACGTAATGACGCTCAATTGATTTTCAACTGGGATTTTGATAGAGATACATATGATTACACAGGTAATTCATATGCATATGCAGGTGCTAAATCAGTTCTTTGGAATAACCTTTCAATGGATGATGAATTTATGAACATTGTTAAATCTATTGACTCAGTTCTTTATTCAGGCGGTCTTCTTTCAATTAAGACTGTTCTTGAATATCTTAATGAAAAGCAAATGAATGTTTGGTGTGAAAGACTTTACAATGCACAGGAACAGATTAAATATCTTTCAACATTCAAGAATAACTTTGAAACTGATAAGTTCTTGTTATTCATGCAAGGAACTAGAAAATCTCACAGAGATTGGTGGGTAAACCATAGATGGGAATTATTCGATGCTATGTGGGGAACTGGTTCTTATGCTGATAAGAAGATTAAGTTCTATGAAATTGTTACTGAAGCATCAAGAGATAGAGAAATTGAATTATTAAAGATTACAGCTGCTTCTAAATATTACTTTACTGTTCAGAAAAACAATAGAACAATTGACGGTGGATTTGTTGAATTAAATGCTGGTGAATCTGCATCATTCTCAACAAGAGAAAATATCGCAATTGGTGACCCTATGGTATTTGTTGGACCTCAGAAACTTAAGGTTCTTAACTTCAGAACTGGTATTAAATATCTTTCTGCTACACTTTCATTAAATGAAGCATATAAGATAACAGAATCTGATGGTGTTACTACAAGAAATACTAACTGGGTAACAGAAGCAGGTACTATGATAAGTAAGTTACTTATTGGTGACGGACGTAATAATTCACCTCTTACAAACATCTCAGGTATGAATACAATTTTATCACTTGAAGAGGTTGACCTTAGAGGATGTACATTACTTTCTGCATCTCCATCAGTAACTCAATTATCTAACTTACATAGATTCAGAGCTGAGAATTCAGCTGCTACAATATTTGAACCTGCAACAGGCGTAACATTATATGAAGTATCACTTCCTTCACAGGCTGCTGATGCTAATGGTACAATTGTTGTAACTGATGAAGCTGGTAACCCAGTACAAGCTAAGAACGATGATGGTACTCCAATGTTTGATGTTGACGGTAATCCAGTATATGAAACAACAACTGTTAAGACTGTTCAGGCTCTTCAAACACTTACATTAGTTAATGCTACATTTATGCGTCAACCTGTTAGTGAATATCAATCATTCCAGGGAGAAGATGATGCATTACAATATACTGAAACTGTAGATGAAGATGGTAAAGTTACCTTAGGTGGTATTTATACAAATGCTACAGGTTTAAGATATACTGAAGAAAGTGGAGCAATCTTTAAAGTAACTCCTACTATTCGTTTAAGTAATGTAACATTTAATAATGTAACTGGCCTTGATACTCAAAAGTTTGTAATGGACTGGAGAGAAGCATTGTTAAATGGTAATATTTCACCTAAGACATGTAAACTTAACCTTACTAATATTAATTGGAAGGATATTACTGTTGATGAATTGATTGAATTTGCTAAGGGTTATGATAAAAATGATAATCCTGTAACAACATTCACAATCTCTAACTTTACTGGTACTGTTAAGGTTGTTTCTAAGGAAATTGACCCTGTAACCGGAAAGAATGCAGAATCAATCACACTTGATGAATATAATAGAATCATTAAGTACTTCACAGAATCTGTATTTGTTCCTGGCAATAGCTTGACAGTTACAACTGGTGATAACATTTTCTATCAGCCAACATCAGATACAAAGACAAGAGAATATGAATGGAACGGTTCAGCATTAGATAACTATTGTATGTATCAGGTTCCTACAGAAGGAAAGATTTACGAAGTTATCAGAGGTAATGTATTTAAGGCTAAAGCAACAAGATTCCCTGCTGATGGAAACACATATAAATATGTATTAAGCGGCTGGGGATATAATGAAACAATGAGTACTGGTTATAAGATGGTTGTAACTCAATCTGGTTCAACATTTACATGTGCTGAAGCTGGTGTTAAGTTAACAACTGACGCTAACGGTAATGCAGTACTTACTGCAGAAGATAAGGGAGCATACAACAATTCAAATGCTGTATTTGCAATCACAAGTGTAAAATTTGATGGTGATGTTCCTGAAACTCTTGCAGGTTATGAATATGATACAACAACTAATATTTACGTAAGAACTGTAAACAGAGTAATTCCTGCTGCTAACAGTGTAAATGTATATATTGATGGTAATTATGCAAATAATGCAAATATTACTGATGAAGCAACGCATACTGTAAGATTTGATCTTGGTGCTGCAACAAATGCTCCAGTTGAATCTGTAACAGTAAACTTTGATAATGCTGCTTATGCTGCTAATATTCTTGTTGATACAACAAATTATAGAGTAAATGGACGTTATTTAGAAGTTGATTTCAATGCTGCAATGGCTGCAAATACTATAACTGCTCAAACTTCATTTACAATATTATTTGAAACAACACAGACTACAAACAGTGTAACTAAGGTTGTTAATATTACAGTTACTCCTACATATGCAGATACAATTACTGTAACTGATGTAAATAATGTAGCTCTTGTCCATAACGGTGAATATGAAATTAATAGAACTGGTACACACAGATTTAACATTAAGTTAAGTTCTTCATCAGAACAGCCATTTAATGTTCCTATTTCTGAAGCTGTTATTAGTGCTTCTGCTCACATGGGTGAACAATATGCTAACTACATTAAGGTTTCTGAATTAACTGAAACTGAAGATGGTTATTACTTCACAGTTACTGTAAATACACCTGGTTCATTCCAGTCATTTGTAAAGGCTGATTTAGTAACATTGAACTTCTACAATAAGTTTGATACTACAAAGACAAATCCTATCACATTTACAGTTGATATTATTTCATCAATAATCTATCCTGATAAGATTAATCTTTGTGTAGATTATGCTGGAACTGGAGATAATGCAGACTTTACAAGAACTGGTTCTGAAAGAAATGTTGTAGATATTTATCTTGTACATAATCAAGGTACATATACAGCAGTTCCTGGAAATACTTCATTTGTAGAACTTATCCCTGGTAAGTCAGATATTGAATTAAGACTTCTTGCTGAAGATACTGCTGTTCAGGATCACTCAACTGGTAAGACAGTTATGAAATCTCCTACACAGACATATCAATTAAATATTGAAGGAAGCCTTACTCAAAGCGGTACAATTCCTACTGGATATGTAAATTATGAAACTACAAGTGGATTAATTTCAGTTGGAAGTTATGAAGGTGGACATGGAGTTGATTCATTGAAACTTAAGATTAACGCTATTCCTAATATATCTGGTGTAATTACATTAACGGGTAAATATAGAATTGCATACGATGTTGATAATGTTCCTAATAACAACAATGAAGTTGACAATTTAGTTGATTTCACAATCAACATCCACTATTCTGTATCTGCTGCAAATACTTATAATAAACTTGCTCCTGGTAGATATTACTTATTAGATGCAGATTCTAACTATTATGAAGTTCCTGATGTACTTAATGACGAGAGCTCAACATTAACAATTGCAACATTAGCTGGTGTTGAATTTATCGCTTACGGTTACATTGATCCTTCAAATGGAAAACCATACTTCATCTATTTAAGAAAGGATGATTACTATAAGCAATATGATGGATTCTTCCCATATCCATGTAATACACTTGGTAAGACTGGTACATATGATTATCAGAGCAAGACTGAGGAAGAATTTGATGGTTATAGAAATACCTCTGCATTAATCTCAGTATTATCTCAAGATGGTGTTGCTAACTGGCAAGTATGTAACATTAAGAAGATGTGGGAACTTTACTTGAATACTGATAGAGTTCAGTTATATATTCCAACATATAAAGAATTAATGCGTGTAATTGGTAACAGTAAGAGTTTCATTAGTAGATATGATGAAATTGTTAATTACTTGAAGACAATTGCTGGCGGTGAAGCAATGTATAGCTCATTAATAACATTATCAGAATCATTACAACGTTTCACAACTGCAGAAACTCAGGGAGAAACTTCTACATTGATTGATGATATACATGATATATTATGGCTTCTTACATCTTCAACACAAGCTGGTGCTGGTTCTTCAGAAGTAATTGGAATTATATGGAATATGGGAGAAGATTCTGAAGAAACTATTAATTCTGCATGGCGTTATGGTGGAATTAGTTCAAATGCTTCTGCAAACTCTACTCATATTCGTGTTTTACCATTTGTAAAAGCATCTTAATAAAAATATGAATAAATTTAGAAATGAATGCATTTAATAATTTTGGAAAAGTTGAAGAATTTGAACCTATTTCAGTAGCAGCAAATGGTAAATACATAGTAAATTTCAACAAAACTATTTTAACTGAAGAAGAAAAAGTTTTGAAGAAAAGTAGATTTGTAAATACTGGAAAACTTGTTCCTACTGGAAATGCTACTTGGCAAAGTATAATTTTTGATACAAAACCATCTTTACATATGATTGAAGAAGCAATATTTGAAATAATTAATAAAGCTACAGAATATAGAATTGCTAATTGTTTCAAATGGCACGGAAATTCAGTTCATTTAGATAAAGAAAATCAAATGAATTATAAAAATGCATTTGATTTAGCAATGGCAACAGATGGTGAAAATTTACCTGTTACATTCAAATTTAAGAAAGGCAATGCATCAGTATATTATACTTTCGATACTGTTAATGAGTTAAAAGATTTCTATGTAGCTATGTCTAATCATATTTCAAACTGCTTAAAAGCAGGTTGGGAAGAAAAAGATAAGTTTGATAGAAATGATTATAAAATCTAATATTTTATAAAGTATATTTATTGTTAAGAGGGATGATGTTGTGAAACATTATCCCTCTTTTTTATTTTTATATATAAATTAATATTTGAGATAGTATGTCAGCACAGGTTGGTATTCCAAATTATAAAGATTTAATTAATAAAGCAAAGTTACAAGCAATATATGAAAAGATAAATAATATATGTTTAAACTATGCTAAATTAGCATCTGAGGATGCAATAAATAACAGAGAAGCTGAAGGATATGAAACATATTCTAATCAATATAGTTTAGATCTTGGATATTTGAAACAAATATGTTATCAAGCACAAGAATTAGTAAATGCTTGTAATGATACAATGTTCTTAATTAATGATGGTGCCGTTATTCATCATTTACGTACATTTGGAGATTCAGAACAATAAATTATATTTACAAGTATAATAACATAAGCTAAGGAAAAACTAAGCAGCTATATGAGGAATTATATAGCTGCTTTATTTTCTATTATCGTAATACAAAATTGTTGGCTTATTTGTATGTAAATATATGAAAGGATATTTTATAACAAAATCACTTTCATAAATTTTATCACATATAATATGTTTGCCTGTTACACTGTTTATAATTTTATATTCATCATTATATTTTAAAACATAGTTTATAAGTTCCTTTTCATATGAAAAATATTCTTTATCTAAATCTATAAGATATCTATTCTTATTATCAAGATAACATTCAACAGCTGCTTCATGCATTATATCTACATCTGCATCCCATTTATTTGTTAATAGAAAATCAGCAAGATATTTGAATGTATACTTATAAACAGTTTTATAGTTTTTTCTTTGAAGAAAAATGTATGCTCTTGCATTATATAATTTTGAGAGTGTTATTATTTCTTCTTTATATTTATCTAAATCACTTTCTTTAAAAATATAGAAATCTTTAATAGACATATTGAAACGTACATCTATACTGTTTGTTCTATATTGAAATTTATCTTCTTTAGTTTGGTCTTTTCTTCTCTTATATAAAACAACTAAATAAAAATCACCTTCATTTTTGAATTCAAAGTATTTCTTTACTTCTTCAAAATTATCTCTAACCATATAAAAGAACATTTATATAATATAATATAGAAATGTGGGAATGATAATATTACCATTCCCACGAATATATAAATTAACCTGCCTCGAAAATTCAATTAAAAATTTGGGTCTCTATAAGGATCCGCAATACCCCAATGAATACTTGAACTTCTACTTGATGAACCCATTTCATGCCAAGATTCTTTCCCACGTTTATTTGTCCTTAAACTCCATTTTTTACCATCTTCAGACATATTGAATTTATTAATATCAATTGCCCACATAACACCCTCATCATCAATATCAATGTTAGGATGTTCTTTAACATTATTTTCATCAAGTTCCCAAACTCGTTTTACAGTTATTCGTTTAGGAGAATCTACAGATACACAAACTACTGCATATCTATCAGACCCAACATATTCAGTTCCCAACATTCGAGGTTTAGGCATATATGTTTTATTCCAATCAAAAACAGGTTTAGAAGTAGTAATATCTTTATTAAGATGTAACATATTGAATGTTTTTAAGTACAATATAATATAGATAAAACTTTTAAAAATTCAATCTTCAAACCAAGATTCTAAATATGTTGGTACCTTTGGTGCATTCCTATATCTTTCAATCTCCTCTTTTGAAATTTCTCCATTCTGATATTTGAATTCCATAGCAAGATTTCTTAATGCTCCTTTTAAATATTTAATATCTTCAACATTTTCATTTGGGTCTCCACTGTTTGGACTCATTCCAATTCTTATATTATGAGGTATCATTTGGTGAAATCTTTCATCATAATCCCATACTGTAATATGTACATCTCCATCATTACCAACTAATACTGTCATTTCTTGGTCAGGACCATCTAATGATTTTAATCTAAATTTATTCATCATAATCTTCAACCTTTTCTTCAACACAATCAATAGAACATATAGTATCACCCCAATGCCTAATATCAATATCAAGTGCTTCTTCTACATCATGTTTCCAATTTTGTAATTTTTCTTCATATGTATCTCCCAATACCATTGAAGTATCTGTTTCAACTATTACTTTAAATTTTACAACTAATTTTTTATCAATCATTATGTTTCCTCAATTTGTTTAATTAATATGCATGAATAAAGAAATATAATTTAGGAATCATTCCTTTACATAAATTTTGAACATAATCAGGCCAAGCTTTCATATATTCATTTAACTTATTTTTTAATTCATATATTTCATCTTCAGAAATTTCAATAGAAATGTCATCATCCCATTCATCAAGCTTCGCTAATTTAATGCCAATATATACGTATTCACCACACATTGCATCAAATATAAGACATTGGTCAGATTGGTTACAATTAAAAAATTCCCAATATGGCTCGTCTTCCATCAATTCATCATAATGGTCATCAAATATTTTTCTATGATCTTCATTTTCAAATTTGAAACCATAAACCAAATAACTTGTTCTATCTACTCCCATAATATTTTATTTATATATATTAATCTCCTTCATGTAAAATATAAACTCTACCATCATCCATTCTTACAATACAATCTTCATCAAAATCCTCAAGATTTGTTTGTTCAGTTGTTCTATAAATATAAACTCCACAATATCCAGATGGTCCATTCCATCCTAATTCTTTACAATGAGTATTAGCATATCTTAAACCATCAAATATATATGATTTCATTTTATCATCTTCAATATGCTTATCAATATAATCACCAATGAATTGTGGAACTTTAATACATGCGCCAAAACCTCTATCATTTCCATACCATTTAAGATATCTTAATTCTTGCGCATCCCAACCATCTTGTTTAAGAACTTCTTTTGCCTCATCAATTTCCCAAGGATCAACCATAATGCCACCCTCATACTCATCAAATTCTTTTGGACGAATAATAAGCATCTGCTCCTTGACATATTTAATTAAATCTTCAATTGTATCAAAGTATTCATAAATCTTTTTTACAGGACATTCAAACTTATCACCATTTTCATCATATTTATAAATCCTGATTGATTGAATAGAATCCCACCATTTGTCAATAATATCAAGACCAACAGTATCATCATAAAGATATGGAACTATAAAATATAATGGTCCTTGATAAATATTTTTACTTGTATCTCTATCATTATATTTATTCCATTGCATATTCCCAAAGAACTTATCTGCAGTTTCGTGATACATTGTTCCTGTTGTGAAATATGAAATCAATGCAATATCAACATCATCCAGAGGTTCCTCAGCCCAATATTCTCTTACATGTTTATAATAAGAAGCGGCTGGTCCACTACCATAAGCCTCAATTACATAATGTCCAGCATGATTAGTTTTATATTCTGGATTTTCATTCGGTACTATTTTAAATCTATCTTCGTTAATCATTATTCATAATCTTTATCTAATTTTCTATATCCCATAAATCCCTTCATAGGGATTTGTTCTTTAAGATAGTGAAATTTACCAGTTCTTGAAATATAATTACCACTACTCCAATTATTACCCGTTGTTGTACAAGTAAACCCATCTCTTTTAGAAATATTACTAATTTTCATCCAACCTTTTATAAATCCATTATGACAAATATAACATCTATCACCTGGATTTACATCTTTTGGAATAGTAGGAATTTTATAATTCATTTCTTGAGATTCATCCTCAACAGCTTTCAATTCTTTTTCATAATCTTCCCATTTTATAGTTTTGGGAATAGTTATACAGATACTACTCATTTTTCACAATAAGGCATTTTTGTATATATTTCACAAACATTATTACAGTCATCAAGTATTTCATTTTTAGGATTTTTACAATTTCTATTATGGCATACCCAGCAACAGCAATGTGTCATCAATTCAAATAATCTAAGTATTGAACCTTGTGTAGGTCCAATACCATCTAATTTATATGTAACACCATATCTACAAGTTACATCTTTACTTATTTTCATATTGTTCAGATATCTTAAGCGCTTTAAATTTATCAATTGCAAAAGCAGCTGCTTCATATCCATATTGTTCATCAACAGGATTATTTGTTGCTTCATCAACAAGGAGATATGCAACTCTTTTATCATCTTTCCAAACTTCAAGAACAGTAATGTTTACAGGTGGTAAAGAAGAACCTCCCCATTGAGGTTGTTCTTGATGAGCATACTCTGTTAATGATTCATTCTTACCAAATTGATAACCTGCTTCATTTGGTTCAGTTAATTTTGGTTTTTCAAAAAACATTTTATCTTTCATCCTTAACTTTATCTATACAATCTTTAATTATTCTTTCTGTTAAAAGATCATCCTTAAACATAAAATCAAACCAAGATTCCCAGTTATCAGTAATTGGAATTTCTCCAGTAATATCATATAATGTTGGTCCTTCATTAGTATATATCATTGTTGCAAAATGATTATCTAATGAATTATACCAGATTCCAGATTCATATTCTTCTGAATTAAATCTTTCATCAAGTATTTTTGCAAACCAATAACAACACCCAGTTGTGAAGGTCTTTATAGTACCTTCATTTTGAAAATGTGATAGAAAATATGATATTTCTTGTTTATTATACATATACACCTACTTTAGCATATCTAATAATTCTATCACCAATCTTATATCCCTTGAATTGAACATAACATACAGTATTCTTTTCCTTATCAGGATTAGGAATAGCTGCAACTGCTTCTTCAACAGTATCATCAAATGCATCACCTTCCTTAGGATTAATTACTTCAACATTATTTGTTTGAAGCATATTCATAAACTTATTATAGATGATTTCAACTCCTTCAGAAAATTCACCAGCATCTTTTGCTTTTTCAAAATCATCAATAATAGGAAGTATATCTTTTAAAAGTGATACCTTTCCATCAAGTTTAGAGTTACTTACTTGTGTAACGGTACGTTTCTGAAGATTCTGATAATCTGCTAATGCACGTAGATACTTATCATTTAAGTCCCCAAGTGTTTTTACTTGTTCTGTCATCATTGCATTACTGTCATGAATTGCAGTATGTGCTTCTTTAACTTCATCAATGATAGCAATTGCATTATTTTTCAACTCTTCAAAATTTTCTTCGTTAAATTCAAGATTTTTAATGTTTTCTGTATCAAATACCATACTATTATCTTTTAAATGTTCTAATAAAATATAGAATACTTTTTATAAATTTCAATACTTTAAACTAATTAAACCAACATCAATTAATATTTCAATTATTTCAGAAACATTATTAATTATAGCACCAGCAAATCTTTCAGGAGCAATATTTTGACATAATGATAGTGTAGCTCTAAATGAATTTAATTGTTTCTCATCCCAATATCCCATTACACAAAATATAACATGATTAACTTTTGTTCCATATAGTTGTGCTTGCCAACAAGAATTTATAATTTCTGCAATACTATATACACCTTGCATTTCAGGAGTAATTACATAAAGATGAATATTACATTTATTATTCTTTTCATCTTCTTCAATTGCTTGGCATTCTGGTGTCCAATCTTTTACAACTGGATTAAACCATTCACAATTATATTTTTTTTAAACCTTCAATAAGTTCATCTCTCCAAGTTGAACCAGCACATGTCCCTCCTAACAAAATTCTGTTCATAAAATATTAATTAATTTTATATTAAAATAGAAAATAAAAAAGGTTGGATTCAACACCCAACCTTTTTATCTATTATGTAATTATTTACACTGTAAGTTCCTTTATATGTAACTTACCTTTATTATCAATAAGCTTACAAACAATTCTAATTATATTTTTATTATCAAAAACATATTCTTTAGAACCGTCTTCATTATCAATTTCATTATAACTTACTTGACAATTTGTTAAATCAAGATCTCTATAATAAAAATTATTAAAATTATCAAGGCCTGGATAAAAATACAAATGTACAAATTCACCCTTATCCTTGAATATTGTTACATATCCTGGAAACATATTAAATTATTTTATTAGTCGCCGTTTATAACATCAGCTGTTGACTTTGGATCATCTGAGTTATCATCGTCAAATGATGAATCATCATCACTTGCTTCTTCTTCATCATACTTAAGACCTTTATCAAGACCAGCTGCTTCCATAAATTCAGCAGTTTCTTTTGCTTTTCTACCTTCTGGATTATCAAGCATTGCGCCATCAGGAATTAACCATGCTAACTTTGCATCATCTTCAATTGCTTCTACATCAAAGGTAAGACCTGTTACTTTTGTAAACAATTCTTGTTTAGTAGCCATTTTTTTATATACGTATATTTTTTTACTATATATAAAAATAAATCTTTAAAACAGTTCTAGTTGGACAACATTACTTGCATTAACTAGAGGAATTTTCATAACTTCCAAAAAACGATTAATAGGATCAATTACAGTTTTTTCCCATTGAATCATCTTATCCATCTTTGGCGCCCATTCAGGCAATTCACCAGCAGGAAAACCAAAATATCCTGTATCACCTTTATTCATTCCAGTTCTGATGTTATAATACTTAATCTTACCTGAATAAAACTTCTTTGAATCATCACCATTCTTATGTGCTAAGAAATTAAATCTTGCTACTGATTGAACTGATACCGGACATTGTTTTCCAAGTAATAGCTGATTAGTATCATCAATTACATATTTCTTATAATTACCTACACCAATTGATTGAGATATATCTTCAATAGGCGCCTGATAAAATTGAGTTCTATATTCTCTCAATTTATCATTAAAATACATATTGTACTCTTCTCGTTTATCTTGTGTCGAATCATAAAATTCAAACATAAGACTCTTTGTCAAATCAGTAAGAATAGTTCTACAAAGCTTTGGTGTTGTTGACTTAATAATTTCAATACCTGTACCTGAAACTTTTGGTTTTTCAAGAGTAAACTTACCTTTGTTAAATACCAATCCTTTAAGATACTTTTTCTTTGCTAAATAAATACCTGCTTTAGAAATTGTTTCAAGTTCAAAGTTGTGAACATTATGTCCATGACGAGGTTCATATATTTCTTCACACCATTTTGTATTCTGTTTATCAAGAAACTCCTGATTGAACTTTAAAATAAATTTCGCTTTTGCTTCATCAGTACTATATCTTTCCTGACTTTCTGGTGTCATTGCTTGAAATAATGTGCCGTATGTTGTATAAACAGAATCCGTATCAGAATAAATACTTATAGTTTGCTGACGATACCAATCATGCTTACTTTCATCTAATTCAAAATTAAATTGCTCCCACAAATCTTTTCTTTCCCAAAGTGTTTCATGAAAGAATTCCTCAAGATTTCTCCACATTGTCTTTGTAAGATTTCGGCATTCTCCAGTAATATCTGCAGCTAATGAAACATTATAAAAATAGAACCAAGCATTTGCAGATGCACCATAAGCAGCATTTGCAAGTGTTTTTGTTCCAAGCTCCAAGAGTGAATACTCTTGTCTTAACATTGTAACTTCTTCCTTAAAATTCTTAAGTTCGTCCAATGACATCTGATAGATGTCTTTTCCTGGGAAATGTTCTTCCAAAAGTTTTACTATATCTTCTGAAAATTGCATATGTCAAATTTATTACTTGTATTTGTATTTATAAAATAGAAATACACTTATTTATGATTCAATTTTTACTTGAGGTCGTTTATTAATTTGATTTAATATTGGTTCTACCTCTATAATTGATTCTTCAAATTTCTTATGTTGAGCCTCTGCTATTATATCTTTATATTCATCAGATTTCTTAAATCCAGACACTAATTCAAATACTGATTTAATATGAATATCTGCTTTATTATATATTTCATTTCTTAAAACCATAACAATACCATGATGCAAAACTTCCATAGTATCTATGTCCATAGCATATTTATTATTGACAAAATTATTAAAAGCATCTTTAAATTTATTGATTTCTTTATCCCATTCATCTTTAGGTAAATCATAATAATTAGTTTTTTCCATTTTCTCAATAATAGAAGGAAAGAAATGAGGATGATTTTCTATAAAATCTTTTGATATATAATCTATTGTATGCAAATCAAATTTCTTGTCTAAAACTTCAATTGCAGCATCTAAACTTCTAAATAAGAATTGCCCATCATAATCTACAAACAAACTATTTCCTAATATTATAACATACTTATCATATATATTAAGAATTCCGTTATTAAACATTACATTTTGATAAGATCTGTTTATTGCACAATCAATAATAGCATCATCAGGCGCAAATGTAAACTTATTTAAATCATGTTTAATTTCTACATGTTTATCTTTGGGAAAAGCTTGTTTATTTATCTCATCATCTGTTTTACAATTATCATATATATCTTTTGAATCATTAGGATATGAGTATGCCCATTCGTCTAATATTCCGTTTACAAAATTTGCTTCAAAATATTTACTGAATGCTTCATATAATTCCTCAATTAAATTATCTACTTCTTCTTTTATATAATTTACTGGATTTTCACCATTAGGTGTAATATCTTTAGGTGTAGACATAGCAAGTGATAGCAAATCACCTTTTAATTTATCTAATTGGGTGTTTGCTTCTATTTCAACAGATTTTGCTTCAGCCACTGACTCTATATCAACATTATCAAAGTAAATAATTGGCTTTCTAATTTTTATTTCTGTACCATTTGAACTCATAGTGTTAATAGCTAATAATGAATATATAATTAATATAGCATATCATACAATGTTTTTTCAAATCATTATATTTTATTTTTATATAACAAATATTGTATTTTAGTGTTTACTTAATGGCAGGTGTTAAAATATCAAGTTTGAAATCATACGATGAAGTTTTCGGTGATGAATACTTTGGAGATTTTGTCAATGAAATGATTATTCCAGTATCTTTAGGCAATAAAACAATAAGCGTAAAGATTAAAGAGTTGATGCATTATATTAATGTTAATGATGCTGCTCAAGACGTAAGATTAAATGAACAACAAGAACAAATTTGGCAAAATAATGAACTTATTAATCAGTTAGCAACAGCAGTAATGGAAAGAATAGATAAATTAAAAGCTGAAGCTGATGCTGAGCATAAAGACATTAAAGATACAGTAGAAGAAAATGAAAAGGTAACTGCATTAAGCTTAATTGACTTAAATCAAATAACAGAAGAAATAATGTTAAGAATTCATAATCTTAAAGAAGAATCTGATGTTGTTCATGAACAAATGAAAGAACAACAACATGAAAAAGATGCTTCACAAGATGAAAGAATTGATTCATTAGATGACAGTATTAATCTTTGGGAAATATATGGGGAGAATAATTAATTATGCCAATGTATCCAGGAAAAAATAATTCAAAGAAAATATCTGAGTTAAAACCAAGGGATGTCATAACTTACCATAAAGATCATACTTGGATTCCTATTGCTCAATATGACTCAAGAATAGATTCATACACAAACCTTGCAATTAATCTTTCAGCTATAACAGATTACACTGATTCTTATGCATATTATTTAGTAAGTCAAATATCAGGTTCTGTTGCAGATGAATATGATCTTAAAAAATGGTTATACCTTAAAGCAATTGGTGAAACTGAAAATCCAGGTTACATTACACCTGAACTTAATAATTTGGTAACATATTCATCAATAGCTCAGAATTTGATAACCTATGCATTTTCATATACAGACATGTTACATGGGTGGGAATATTTATTTGGTCATTATGATGTAGATATTCCTAATAGACCTGAATATCTTTATACAGATCTTGAACGTTATATACTTACTCAAGATGGAAGAAAAATTATGATTGATAATGGATAATGGCTGATTTGACTGAAGTAAGAGTAATGAGTTTAGAGGAGTTAAGAAGTAATCCTCCTATATTCGATAAGAAGTTTCTTCTTATCAATTCTTCTTTGTATACTGATGAAGCATTTGAATATTTACTTGAACTTATTAATGAAACAGATTGTATAGCATTCATTAGAGATCTTAAGAAGATTTACACACACGGTGAATTCTTTGGTGGAGATGTTTGGGAAGAAAACCTTTTATGTTGGGGTGCTTTTCAATTATTAGATGAAAATGATGACATCATTACTGAATTAGCCGCTGAAGAATTAAATGATAAAATAAGATTTAAAAGTAATAATAACATTACTTTAACAGCTGAAGAATATTATGTTCATGGAGAAAAATTAAAAACAATAATCATTGGATATGATATTAATAATTCTGTTGATACATCAATATTTACTGTAGATGATTCAACTGCTCAGTTTAATCTTGAAGTAAATGATGGAAAAATTGGTATAAATAAATATGTACCAATTAATGTATCTGTTTCTGGTGATACATCTCCAATTGAATTTGATCATACACCTGACAGAATTCAATTTTTCTTAGATGTGAAAGGAACAGCACAAAATAAAAATATATTTGTAACAACAGATACAAATGAAATGGTTCAGATAGCAGATGATTATTCATCAGTATCTGCAACAATAACACCTAATACTAATGTAAATTATCTTGTAATATATTCTGATGGTCAAAATGAAGGTTCAGTAATGTTTGAAAAGAAATTTGGATATGGATTATTTTATTCAACAGAACAAATTACTAAAGATAACATTTATGATGTAAATAAAACAATTGTATTAAATTCTTGCAATTGTAATATTACTTTAGACCAAGGAGATGATAATTATGGATGGTTTGCTTGTCCAAGTAATTGCAAGCCAATTTTTAAAGATACATATAGTGGATTGTGTGGTGGTTGGACAAAAGTTGGTAAGCTTAGAGTTTATTCAAATAATATTGAATATGATATTTGGAGAACAGAAAATTCTGGGTTAGGAGAAAACAATTGGGAAATTAATGAAAAATAAAAACTTATATAACTAAATGGCAAAATTATCATATAGTGAAAGATTTACTAATGTAAAGAAATATGATGAGGCTGGTTCTTATATTGGCCTCCAGATAGTTAGTAAGTTAAATCAGAAAAACGGACAAGATTATAAATTACTTGACTCCATTGATATTGATTGGAATGGTGCTTGGCTTGCTGTTGCTAATGCATACATTAATAATACTGAAGAACTTTTAGAAGCAATTGACCATTTAGGAGAATTGTCAGACTATGAGTGGGTTCATAATCAGATAAATCAAATAAATGAAAATATTGATACAATTCTTGCTACTTATGTAACACAAAGTCAACTTGACGAAATACTTGCCCAATATCAAAAACCACTTCAACCCGGTGAACATATATCTATAGATTCATATAATGTAATTTCTGCATATGATATATTATCTGAAGAAGTAGCAGATTCAAAATATGCTACAATAACAAGAGTAGAAGATATAGCAGATACTCTTATAAACAATTATTACAGAAAGGATGATACACAAAGAATTGCTCATCAAATAGCAATTGAAGAAATACAAGATAAAGTTATAAAGAATGCAGATGAAAGATTCAATGATCTTGAAAAGATTTCAAATTGGATTAATTCATTGCCTTCTGAGATAATGGATTCAGCATATTTAACTGAAAGAGTAAATAGATTAGATGATGTTGTTGGATATGCAATATATAATGAATCTGAAGATTCATATTCATATACTGGCTTATTAGAAACACAAAGAGACTATTATGCATTTGCAGAAGCTACTAATGAAGAAATGTCTAGACTTAGACAATCTGTAACATCTGCAAATCAACAATCATATGTTGCATATGTTACTTCATATACTGCTTATGATTTAGCTTATACTGCTTATATTGCTGCTTCTGAGACTGATGGACTTGCAATGGCTGCTTATGAAATGGCATATGAATCTGTTATTACAATTGGTGTTCCACATTCATATTCATATTTTTCATATCTTACTCAAGAGGAAATTGAACTACTTAATCAAGATTCACATGCTATTCAGGTATATTCAATTAGACCAGATAATTTATCAGGTATTCCACTTCCTGATGTATATAGACCAGATTCAGGATTACAATATTATACATATACTCCTGAAGTAAATTCAACAGGTTTTTATAAATCACTGGAAGAAATCAGTGCACAGGCATATATCGCACAAGAATCTGCAGATAATGCATTATTCAGATTGTACACAAGAACTAATGGAACAACATATGCAAAATTAGAATTAGAACCATTTATAAATGATGGAACAAACAGAAGAACAATGGTTCTTGAAATTGATGAAGCAGATATTGCTGAAGAGGATGGATTAATAAATAAAGATGGCATAATTACTACTTATTCATTATATAATGCATTTTCATATGCATTTAAACCTGAATTTATTACTAATGACGACTAAATTTAAGTTTATTTTTAACTATATAAGAAATTAAAAAATATAAATAAATTAATTTAACAAATGGCTAATTTAAATGTAAATATTGCTAAGAAACTTATTTCATATGTTAGACATGGTGTTGATATTGATGATAGGATAAAAGAGATCTATCAGAACTCATTGATATTCATAGGAGATGAGAGTCAGATTTATGTTCCTGCTATGAATACCTATGTTGGTATTGGTACAACTGCCTATAATCAAACTATCAATAGAATTAGTTCCATTGAAAATGATATTAGCGAATTAAAGGATACTCTTGCAACAGACCTTGTTACAAAGATCTATGCAAACTATTCTTTAGATGAGATGCTCGGTGAAGGTGATGCAACTCCTATTAAAGAAGATAGTACACAAAGACCATATCAAATCAATGATAATGGTAAAGATTTGTGGGCATTAAATAATGAAATCACTTTAAAGGGTGTTGGTGATTATGATCCTTCAACTGGTTTTTCAAGAACAGTAACTAATCCTTATGTTTTAGACATGCCTGAGGAATCAAGTTTAACTACAACATTAGTAACTAATTCTGCATTATATCGTAAAGATGGTAAGGCATTAGCATCATCAGGTATTACCATTACTCCTCACTGGGGAGTAATGCATGACTTTGAAAATGAAGCAACTGGTCAAATTGTTTCAAAGCGTGTTGGTAACTACATTGAAATTGATGATAAGTTAACTTGGAGTTACATGACTTCAGCATATTCATATACAATGAATTTTGCTAAGAAGTATACAGCAAGTGAAATTGATAGATTATATCATAACTTACTTGGTGATTACAAGGCTACTTATTTACCAATTAATTTTGAAGAAATTGCTGTTGATGAATCTGCATTTATCAATGCTCTTAGTGCAGATGAATATACTGATTTTGCTACTACACATACAGTTATTGACTTAGAGAACAGTGGTGTTCATACATATTATGTAATTGATAATTCAAAAGAACATCAGGTAGACGGTGTATCATATTCAGGTATATTCATTGGTGCTTACTTAACTAATTCTTCATATACAACAAATGAAAATCCTCAGGAAGTTGTAAGAACAGGTGATGTTGTTTATCATGAATTAACAAAGGCTGAATTAGTTTCTTTATTAGGTCCTGGTGGAAGTGCTGCTGGAATATTTACTCCTGCATCAGATTACTCAATTATCAATTACACTTCACAACAGGGTGAATACGGTGTTCTTCCTCAATTCTATAGATTAGATACTCAGTATGATTCAACATACAATATGAACATTGCTGATGGTATCAATACATTAAAGGAAGTTGCTTACTTACTTGATAAATTATCAGACGGTTCACTTGGCACCACAACATATTTCACATATGCAGAGGTAAAAGAAACTGGTGTTCTTAATTGGAACGGAAGCATTTATACTTATAATACTGGAGGTGTTTCATATCCTATTAACTGGAATACTAATCAGATTGACCTTGACAATGGCGGAGAAATTAAAAATTGGAATTCTCCTAAAGACACTGATGTTGTTGGTTGGTATGTAATTCAGGGAGACCAAGAAAACTTAGGTATTCAGATTGCTTACTCAATTGCAGGTAATAAGATGCAAATTGATGATTTGCATACTCATGCTGAATTACTTGAAAAAGGTGAAACTACATTAAGAAGTATTCAGGCAACAGGTTCAGAATTTGCTAAGGTTGATTTAGTTGGTGGTACATATCATTGGACCAACACAGATACAAAGCAAGGTGAATCTGATGATCCTAATAATCCTTATGATTCTACTCATCCAAACTGGAACATCAACAATGCTGGTAATAGAAAAGAAGCTACCTCATATCTTGTTGGTGATGTAAACATTAAGGTTAAGTTAAATACTGCTTCAGTATATGCAACAACTTATACTGCTGGTGTTACTTCTTCATTAGGAACTCCTATAAATTCTAAGTTTATAGATGAATTTGGGGTAACATGGTTCGGTACATATACAGCTGCAGATATGAATTCTCTTGTAGCTGTTCCTACCGGAACTGCTCTTACATCATATACTACATATTATGTAATTGATGAAGCTAATACAACAAACCCTGATGCTCCTGTATTCAAACGTTACAGAGAAGGAGATGCTGGTGTTGCTGCTGAAGATTATGGTAGATTATCTGAAACTGATATTGATAATAGATACCAGTTAGAGAATGTTCAGTATTATTGGATTCCTGGTGGTGAAGCTGCAAAGAATGATGGCCAGCAGAATATCAAATATGTTAAGATGTCAAGAGCTGAAATTAGCTCATTAGGTGACAATGATGTTCTTCAAAGTGATTTTACTCCTGCTTTAACAAAATCTACTGCAACATTCTGGACATATAATGAAGCAACTGATACATATCAGAATAGAGGAACTTGGGCAGACATTCAAGCTTCTTCACAATTAGATGGTATTAATACATTTTATTATATTTCTGGCTATGATGCAACTCAGATTCATGCTGTAACTGGTGAAAATAAAGTAGCTACAACAGAATGGGTTGGTGCATTCGTTGATACTAAGGTTGGTGAAATTGCTTCAGACCTTGAGAATACATTAGAAGAAGCTAAAGAATATACAGATGAACAAATCAGAAGCTTAGATAATAACTATATCTTTACAGATTTCAGTTCATATTGGACATACTTCCAAGATTCTATAGCAAGTGCTAATGCAGATACTCAATTATCAATTGATAGTGATAATGCTTTCAGATATGGTGATTTACGTACTCCTGGAACAAATGCATACAACTATACATATAATAAGTTCTATACTGACTATCAAAATACTGCAGATCCTACATCAGCAGACTTCAGAACAACTGTATTCCCATCTTCATATGCAGGAGAAAATCCTTATAGATTAAGTTATATTTCTAATTCACAATATGCTTACAATGTTGTTGAAGTAGATGGTATTGTAACTGCTGAAGCAAGAGAACTTCCTACTGATAGAATTAAAGCTAATGCTCAAATTTGGGGAGATGATGCTAATGTTGCTGCAGCTGATAAACATCAGTATTCAGATGTAACATTATCACATGCAAGAGGCGTTGCATTATTCGATGCATTATATAGCTGGGCTGCTGCAAATGATGACAATCAGATATTTGTAGAATTATTTGATGCTTCTGATGCTTCAACATATTCATTCATTCCACTTGACCCTACAGTTGTTGGAGACGTTGTTCTTGGTACAACATTAGCATTAGATGGAAATGGTAAGAATACTGTTGGTGGTACTGATGATGGTTTATATGAATTCTATAATGGAAATTATGTAACTGTATCAACATTAACTTACAGAAGAGGTGAAGGATTTAATCCTACAAATTATAAGTATACAAATACTGCTGATAAGTTCTGGTTCAGACTTTATCAAAAGGGTCCTGTTCATTATGAACTTAATTTACAAGATGCAATTGCTCTTAATACAAGCGGTCAGCCATTCTCAACAGGTGGTACATTAGATAAGAACAATATTAAGATTGGTGATTATACATTAACTAAGTCTGGTTCTGGTGCTACTGCTACTGTAAATGTTGCTGGTCCTGGTATTACTGGAAGTGCTCCATTATTATTCATCTCTACAAGAGCTGATGCATCTACTAAGTACTTTAGTGTTGAGAATAAACATTTCTCATATATAAATAACGGTAATGGTGAAAATGAACTTAGCGTAACTGCTCATATAACAAGAATTGAAGATGCTTCAAGTTCAAATACTGGTTTTGCTGATGCATTTGATGTTCAGAGTTATATTGAAAATTACTTCAGATGGATTGATATTTCTGCTTCTGTAAGTGAAGAAAGAGTACTTCATTCAGATGATTACTACACAACAATTACATTATCTGATTACAATAAGATTGTTGCTGCAGCTGGTTTAGGTACTTCTGTATCTGATGCTGTTAAGGCTGAATTACCATATTATATTGAATATGCTCAGGATGGTTCAGTAATAACTCCTACATTATACACAAGAGAAGATATTACAAATCAGAATCCTTCTGCTGGTGCTAAGTTAATTAACTATGCTCCAGTTACTGGTACTCCTACAGTAAATATCTTCTGGAAAGATAATAATGCTAAGTACGAAGGTTCAGAAACAGTTCTTGCTGATGCTGAATTAGCTGCAATTGGAAGTCATGTTGGTCACATCACGGTAGGTGGTGATTACTTATATGAACAGTTCAATTCAAATGCTGCTACAACATTTACTAAGGCATCTAATTACTATGTAAGACTTGAGGAACCTAAGGTTAATCCAATTAATCTTACAGAAACAGTATTTGGTGAAGTTCCTGTCGCAGTTGCTGGTTAATTCAAATAACATACATAATAAAAGAGAGATTCAAATGAATCTCTCTTTATTTTTTTATATATTGTTCAATAATTACATATTAATAAAATGGGATTTTTCTTTATCTTCATGTTCTTCAACTGGTTTTTCTTCTGTTTTTTTCAAAATTTCCATACCATCAACTCCTTCTTCTCCAATTACACCCCCATCTGGGTCAGTTCCTTTTATTTCTTCAACTTCTGTTTTTGGTGGAATATAATAATTTTTATGAGACCCAACCATTGGAGCTGTTATTTCACCAGTTTCTTCATCAATAGTTATTTTAGGTTCTTCCTTTTCTCTTTCTTTTTTAATTTCTTCAAACTTTTTTAATGCTTCTTCAGAAGGTGTATCTTCTAAAATAATTTCTTCTTTAGGTTCTTCTATTTCTTCAGTTGGTTCTTCATCTCCTTCCTCTTCCTCTACATATTCTATCTCTTCTCCTTCATCTTTTTTATTTAAAAAACCCGTTACCATTGCTGTTAATAATAATGCACATAATGGTAATATAGCTGATGTTATATATGTTACAATAACAGTTGTTTGTGCATCTGGTAAATCTGTCCATATAAATATAGGTTCTTTAAAAAATCGTAAATTTTCAGATGAATTGGTCAAAATATATTTATATGAACTATATACATTACCAATAATTTGTACTAATGTTAAGATAAACATTAATACCCAAGCAGTTATTTTTTTTCTTTCATTAGTTGTTAAAATTGATAATAAAACAGCTGCTTGTCCTATTTCAAATGCTAATGCTAATATAACACCCATCCATTGCTGATTTGCTAACGCAAAAAATTCAATACTATGAAAAAATGAGCTAAATGCTACAATTGCATATAATATAATAAATAATATAATATATATTTTTGATTTCATTGTAATTTTTTATTAAAAATAAATATTTTTGATTATTGGTGTATTTTTACCGTATGTCATATTATTATTAACTAAATAATATAATAATTGATATAATGATTAATATAGAACTTGAATATGAAATAATACAATATGTTAAAAAAATGAAAAATGGAATAAAATGGAATAAATTGCCATTGAAATATAATGATTATTTATTACAACGATATTCTGATAATGTAACAAATACACCAAAAGAATCATATTTAAGAATCATACATAATATAGAAATTATTCCAATTTGTCCAATATGTGGAAATATAGTAAAATATAATGGTAATTTAAAATATCCTTATGATATATGTTGTTCAAATATAAGTTGTAAAGCAAAAATACGTAATAAAAAATCAAAAGAAACAAAATTAAAAAGATATGGGGATGAAAATTTTGTTAATCCGTTAAAAACAAAACAAACAAAATTAGAAAGATATGGTGATGAAAATTTTGTTAATCCATTAAAAACAAAACAAACAAAACTAGAAAAATATGGTGATGAAACATATACTAATAGAGAAAAAAATAAACAAACATGTCTTGAAAGATATGGAGTAATAAATGGGGGATGTTCATTAGAAGCATTAGATAAAATAAAGCAAACATGTATTAAAAAATATGGGGTAGAATATTCATGGCTTATTCCTGGGGTAAATGATAAATCAAGACAAACAAAAATAGAAAGATATGGTAATGAAACATATACAAATAGAAATAAAGCTAAACAAACATGTTTAGAAAAATATGGAGTAGAAAATGTATTTCAAGTAAAAGAATTTCAAGAAAAATATAAACAAACATGTTTAGAACATTATGGAGTAGACCATAATTGGAAAATACCAAGTGAACATAAATTAACACATACTATAGAAGCAGAAGAAAAGAGAAAAGCAACATCATTAAAAAAATATGGTTTTGAATTCCCTTCACAGTCGCAATTAATTAAAGATAAAGTAAATAAAACTAAAAAGAAAAATCATACATTTAATGTATCTAATACAGAAGATGAAAGCTATATTTTAATAAAAGAAAAATACCCTGATATAGTAAGACAATATAAAAGTATAAAATATCCATTTACTTGTGATTTTTATATTCCGTCTATTGATACATATATAGAATGTAATTATCATTGGACTCATGGAAATAGACCATATAATAAAGAAGATGAATATTGCATTAATTTAATAAACATTTGGAAAGAAAAAAATACAAAATACTATAATAACGCAATTATTACATTTACTACAAGAGATGTAGATAAAAGAAATAAAGCAAAAGAAAATAATTTAAATTGGTTTGAATTTTTTAATATAAATGATTTAAAAAGGTGGTTATTTTCAAAATAACCACCTTATTCACTATATTCTAGTTGTTTTGAATCATATTCAATTTCTACAGGATACTTATTGATGTTACTTGAATCTAATTTATGAAATACTTCATCTAATGTTTTTCTTATATCATCAGAATCATCAAGAATTTCAAATTCATCAAACATTATTACATATCTAAGATTTGTAATCTTGTATACATCAAGTTTATCTTCATTATGTTTTTCATCATAATATTGATCCCATTCTAAATTGAATTCATCAATATCAGAATCTTGCATATGTTCAAACTTATCATATTCAAAATATGCATCATTTATATTTTCAACATTCTTTCCAAGAAGTTTGCTGTATTTATCATTATCAGCAGGAAGTTCTTTTAAAAGAACATCTCCAATATAAACTTGAATATCAGATTCTGAATATGTTTCTGGGGCATTTAAGTAAAACTCTTCTGGTTTTACATTGAATACAAGTTTAAGGTTTTCAACCTTGTTTGCTTCATATTCCTCTTTAATAAACTGTTTTAAGCTTTTCATTAGTCATTACCATCAATATCATTAAGGGCATCGAATTGCTTCTTGAGGTTATTGTTTACATAGATTGGTTCATCATCTGTTTCATATTCATCCTCATCATGTTTAGCTTCTTGCATAAGTTCAAATATATCACAGAATCTCTGATACATATCTTTATCTTTTCTGATAAAGTTAAGTACCTTAGTTACTTCTGCTGTAATTGATGAAGGTGAACTATAACCATATTTTGCAGCCATTTCTTTTCCTGACTTTTTCTTTTCTCCTTGAGCCAATCCGAACCCAAAGTGATTCATGAAAATATCCATAGTCTGTTCATTGAACTTCTTTCCAAGTTCTGACATGATTTCTGCCCACAAATCTTCAATCTCCTTCTTATCAATTGATTTGCCAGGATTTTCCATTCCTCCAACAAGGTCAAATAAGCTCTTCCCATCTCCACCATCTTTGCTGCCCATTCTCTTATCACCAGAAACAGAATTAGATTTAGCAATGTAACCATTTTCATCCTTTTCTTTCTTTTGACGAGAAATAGGAATTCTAACAAGATGTGATTCATTTCTTGCAGCATCAAGAATTGAATATCTAATCATCTGAGCTGCAAACTGAAGAAATGTATAAGAACGATACTTTGAAACATCAATCTCTTCTCCAGTTTCTTTTTCTTTCTCCTTAAGTCTATCTCTCTTCTTACCATATAGATTCATAGCCCAAGTAAGACCACGCATACCGTATGAGAAAAGATCATCTTTATCAAATGCAGTCTTTCCAACCCAACTGTTTACAATCTTATGAACAAGTGGAGTATATCTTTTTGCCACTTCATTTCTTCCTGCCTCAGATTCAAGGTCAAGGACAACCTCATCAACAGAAGCTTTCTTATTGATGATTTGGTCAAACTGATTTCTTGTTTGGAAAGTTGGAATTTCAAGAATACGACCTGACTTAATAACAAGTCCAATATTTTTATAAAGGTCTTTTAAGTCAGAATCCTTAGGAACACCAGCATTATAGAAATCTACTAATGCATTATCAGAATCTCCTGTTGAAAGCTTCTTGATATAAGTGTCATTATTATCTATAAGCCATTTACAGATTTTCTTTGTCTCGTCAGAAAGAAACTTATTACCGAGTTCCAAATACTTCTCAATTTCACCGACTGAAAGATAATTTACAGAATCGTCTTGAATAGACAACTGTTGTTTAGATTCTTTTACTAACTGTGAAAATTTCTTCATATATATTATCTATTATAAAAATTGTTATGTACAATTAAATTCCGGAATTCTATACTATTCCAGACTTCTTCTAATTAATTATAGTATCTTTTTTCAAAATTTCAAACAAATATATAAAAAATTTCTTTTTTAGTAAAATGTTTGGAATCCGTTTACTATATTTATATATAAAAATAACTTTTATTTTTCAGAATGGGGTTATTTAAATGGATTTATAACCATTCTTTTTTAGGTAGAACTGTAGATTTAATTTCAGATTCTATACAATACAATAAAGATAAAAAACTTATTTCAGATACCTTTTATGGTCCTGCTTTTAAGAAAGTAATTGATAATTATCTTAAGACAGATATTAAAAGGGATTGGATAGGTAGACTTTATGGTGTTGTAAATCCAAATATAACGGATGGTAAATATGATTTCAATAATGTAATCATTGAATTAGACGGTGAAAATACAAATAACAATGAATATGTTCGTCAATGGGTTTATCGTCAGATGAAAATGATTGGTTCATTATTTAAGATTGAAAAACTGTATGATTATATTGACATATCATTTAGACATGTTGGACCAGAAAATTTAGATAATTATTTAGTCATATTTGATATTGTATCAAGACAAATAAAAGCTGAATCTTCTAAGAAATGGTGGAGACATGTACTTATTATGTTGCCAATCATTACAATAATATTATTTTTGTCATTCAAGTTCTTTATATAAAAAAATATTTCATAAATTTATGGACGTTAAAAAGAAACAGCAACAACTTAGAGAATTTGCAGCTTCTTTAAAAGAACTTACTGTTGAACAACTTGAAGAAAGAGAACAGGATGTTATTAAGAGAGCAGATGCAAATGACAAGGCTGTTGGAACAAAGGAATTTGATCTTCCAAAAGAAAACTACAAAACAGTTGCAGAAGCTATTCAATATTTCTTGAATAAGCAAACTGTTGAGTGGCAGTTTACATTAGGTTTACTTTCAATGTATGAATTCTGGGATCCTAACAAATATTCAAAGAAGGTTACCTATCCAATGCTTGATGCTACACTTCGTACACTTGGTGATATGAAGTTTACTGGTTATGAAGAGTGGGCAAAGGTTATTGCTATCAATAAATATTTTGAAACACTTCGTGTTGAATATGAAGCAACAACAGAAAGTATTTTTGATATTGCAAATGAACATAATGCTATTCTTGATGAGCTTAAACTTCGTAAGCCACAGGAGCAACCAATAGAAGTACCTGAAGTTTAATTTAAGCCATAATAAAAAATGAAACCTTTATTGATTTTTTATAATCAGTAAAGGTTTTTTAATGTCCTTATTCACGGTTAAAATATAATAAATGATAAACCGTATATAAAAAATATTAAATGTTAATCTAAGAAAGACTAGCTATCAACATGAGGATATTTATATAGAATTATATTCCATAAATTTTTGGTAAAGACTCTTTTATTGATTCAAATGAACTAGTTGGATATATAAATCTTTTATATTCACCACTATATTGTAATCTCCAAACTAACTGAATTATACAGTTATACTTAATAGCTAAATTGATGCATTCTTTAATGTCATCATCAGATGGTGTATGATCCCAATCACACATAAACTCTTTTACTTCTGTAATCATATAAACTTGGTTATAATTTTATAGTCATATTTATTTTCTTCATAAATCTTTATTTTTTCTTTACCTTGCCTGAAGATTGCTTTAGAAGAAACAATAGGGTCAAAACAGTCAATAAAATCATATACTACATATTTGTCTTTATACTTACTTAATCCCAATCCTCTACCCAAACTTTGCATATTAATGATGTCTGACTTAAATGATTCAAACAAAACACCAAAACAAAGATTAGATAGCGTAATACCAGTACCAATACATCCATAAGATGCTACAAGAATACAATTATTGTTTTCCTTCAATGTCTGTTTAATCTTGTCTCGTTCTTTAGCGGGAGTTCCTCCGTGAATCATACATACAATTTTATCTGGCATTCTTGTCTTAATCTGTTCAGCAAGATGCATAAGATATTCTGTATGGTGAGCAAGTACCAATGTATTATATTGGCAATTCTTTAAAACATCATTACAAAGAATATCAATTCTTTCATTCATAAAATGAATCATCATCTTCTCAACAACAAGTTGATTAGTAGATGTAGATGCTTTAATTTGATTCTTTAAGAATTCAATATACTTTTCTTCTTTCTGTTCATCTGTCAAATCTTTGTCTGAATATATGTCATTCTTTACCATTGTAATCCCAAATGGCATATCTTTTACAAACTGTATAAGAAATTCTGGATGTTCAAGTTTAACTTTTTCTTTCTTTTTAGGATTTGTCTTATTTGGAACTAAAGCAAATGTTGATAATGCATATTCTGCACACTTAATAAAAAGTTTCTTTTGCTTATTTAAATCTTTATAATTTATTCTATACTGATTGATTTCAATATCTGAAATATAACCAGCATCCATAAGTTCTCTTGGTTGTATCTGTTGAATTTTAGCACCAAGTAAAGAATGTAAACTATAATGTTCAATTGTCTTTTCTTTTGGTAATGTACCTGTCATACCAAAAGCAATCTTAACCTTATTCATAAAAGGCTGAGATATTATATTCTTTATTTGTGCAGCTGTTGCTCTATGTACTTCATCAACAAATACACAATCATAATCATCAAAGAAATGAGGATCATATTTCTTCCCTTTTCTATCAAGGAATTTAATAAGACTTTGAAATGTTCCTACAGTAAGATTAGCACTTTCAACAAGTTTACCACCAGACCATACACATTCAGTATTAAAGAATTCTGCATAATCATTAAAGTCATTATATGCTTGTTTTACAAGGTCAATTGATGGAACAATCATAAGTATTTTCTTTACTCCCAAATATTCCATACAATATCTAAATATGATATATGAAATTAATGTTTTACCTGCACGTGTGGCCAACTGAGATACTGATTTATTCCATTCTATGATTTTATATGCTGCCTCATATTGGTATGGACGAGGTGTATATGCAAGACCCCAAGAATCAACAATTTCCTTAAATTCATCAAAAGTATGAAGCATCTTTCTTTTGAATCTTTTAGGATCTAATCCATCATAGGGAACATTATTTTCTTTAAGCCATTTATAAATTACTTGCCAAAGTCCAATACTACACCAAAGTATTCTTTGTCCACTTGGTTGAGTATAATCCCAAATGAAGTCTTGAGTAAAACGTGGACCAGTATATGTTGGCAAATAACATATTGGATCTACAAGATTAATATGTTTCTTTAACAATTCAAAAGTATGCATTCTAACATACTTCTTTGTATCTTTATCAAATGTGTCAACATATTCATCATTTGTCCAATCACACTTTAAGAATAAATATCTATTATCACTATCTGCAAAAGTAAAATGAATCATTTTAAATCAATATACATATAAATTAAAATAGAACATAAAAATAGCAAAATACAATCATCCTTAAATGTCCTACAACATCCTTTAAAAAATCATATTAGTAATCTAATTATACTATCTATACAAGGATGCTAGATAAAATGAGATGTACCATACATGTAAGATTTATGATACATCTCATTCTGTAATTTTTTTAAATAATTAAATTTTACTCATTTGGCATTACAATTGCACATACTATATATGCAAGTAAACCAACACCATAAACAAGTGTAGCAATTGCCCAACCAGCACGAACCCAAGTTGGATCCCAACCGAAATAATTAGCTACTCCTGAGCATACACCAGCAAGTTTTCTGTCTTGCCCCTTTACTAAACGTTTTTCCATAATAAGCTTATTATATTTTTTTGAAAACGAATATCTTTTCATCTGCCTTTTCATTCATACCAACAGTATGTTTTTCCCAATGAACAGAACCGAAAGATCTTTTTATATTTTTTAATGTATGTACATGTTCAAGTTTGAATCCTAATGATTCAATCATATCAACAGTATCATTTTCTAATGTATACCAACTCTTTTCATAAAATATATCTTTTATGTTTATTGCAAATATTCCATCATCTTTAAGATATTTATGAATATTTTCAATTGTTGGTTTCATCCACCCGTTCATCCAATCTTCATAAGTCATTCCTTCTTTATATGATTGGTTTTCTGACTTATAAATTTCAAGAGCAAAATAAGGAGGTGAACTAAATATAAAATCCATTTTACCTTCCCACTCAGGTACAAATTTTTCAGAACCTATTCCCCTAATATCAACTTTACCTGTATATGTTCCAGTTGCATCTTTATAGTCTTCAACCATTTCATATATCTTATGAACAAGGGCTTCATTTGGGTCTGTTCCAAAATAATTGACATTATGAACAAGAGCACTTAATGCTCGTACTCCCCAGCCGCATGAAAAATCAAGATAATTTTCTCCAGGAACAGTATATCTTTCAAGTAATTCATTAATTGTTCTTAATGGAAACTGTGGTACTTTACGGCAACATCTAATACCGCATAATCTAAATGCAGTAAGTATTCTACCACCCAATGGAGATGTAGGATCAAATACTTTTGTATTAACAGCACATTTGCCATTAAAATATTCCATTATCTGTTTATTCTGTAATGCTTCATTAATAGACCAAGCATCTTGTCCATTTCTTGCATCATACATTAATGACAGAAAATAATATCCTGTAATATTTGATATCTTAAGGCCGCCATTCTTAACTTTAACCAATTCATCTTTAGCTGATTCTTTTGAAGGTCTTTGATTGATATAATCTACAATCTCCTTATATTCTTCATCAGTAAGGGGTTTAGTTATAGAAGTTTTAAATGTTCTACCTAAGTATGTTATGTCTGCGGTTGTTTCTTTAGCCATTATGCAGCAATCCTAAAATATTTTTGATTTAAATTGTTTTGAAGTAAATATAGAAAACTTCCATCATTAGTAATATATTCTAATGTTTCATCATCATTAATGAATCTTAATACTTCCCAACACATATCATATACAGTATTAACTGGAACATTTTGTCCAATCATGCCAACAGGAACAAGATTGTCATTATTATCATTAGGGATGAAATCATCTGGCATACCCATTAATTTCATATATTCTCTATAAGAAAGATACCTATCTTCAGTTGGATGTATAAATGAATAACAAGTCTTAGATATTACAGCAGGAGAATAGTTTTCACAGAACACAGGACCCATGTTAAACAAACCTTTTCCATTGTCATACTTTTCTTTTGCATATAAAATATAATCATAGAATGTACGACCTGTCTTTTGTGTCATTATATCATCTTTATGATATTTCTCTGTCCAAGAAACAAGTTCATCAATTAATCCATTCTTAAAGATTATTCCCATTATACTTTGAATAGTATCTTGTCCATACTTATGAATGAATTCTGAATATGAAAGATTTTCTTTTTCAAGTAAAAATCTAAATGGAAGAAAATCAGTTGGTTTTTCTTTAATGAAATGATCTTCAAAGTTAGGTGTATCTTTATCAATATTCAATAGATAATCTTTAAGTAAAGGTCTTTCTCTATCAAAATATCCTAACACAGGAATCTTATCTCCTTTCCAGAAGAAATAAAAACATCTATCTCTTTTCTGTGGAAGACCATGCTTAATAGTTGAGGTCTTATATACAGAAAATGAATATCCATACTTATTACTAATTTCAATAAGTTTCTTTACAACAGGTTTTCCGTTTTCTCCAGCAAGTGCAGGAGCATTTTCTCCCCAATATACTTTAGGTTTAATTGTGCTTAATACATATTCTGCAGACTTATACATCCAATTATTTTGAGGAGCATCTGCACCATGCATTTTACCAGTACTTGTATTTAATCTACAAAGTGCAGCACAAGGACATACACTATTTACAAAATCAATTCCTTCAAATGAACTGTTTACTGTATCATGGTCAAGATTATAATAAGGAACATCTTTCCAATAATTTACTATACCATAATCATTTGTTTGAAAACCATCAAAACTTAAATGAAACTTAGGTAATGTTCCTGTTGCTTCAAAACAACCTATTGCACTTCCCCCAATCAATGGAATAATAGTTCCCCAATTTAATCCTTTCATATTAATGTCTTTAAATACTTTATAATATAAAATAGAAAACAGCCGAAAGATAATTCCAGCTGTTTTCTATTATTATGTATATGTTTTTTACTTATTCAACCCGAGCATCATACTTGTATTGTTTCCAAGCATATAGGTAGGTAATTCACCATTCCACTTATTAATCCACTCAAGTTCAACAATCCTTGGATTGGATGCAACAGACTGTCCCTTAATCTGCAGTGCCTTAGCTTCAGCCTCTGCCTTAGTAATCTCAATATCCTTATCAATCTGTGCCTGCTTAAGCAACTCATTCTTCTGCTTAGTAACCTCAATCAAAGTAAGCGCCTTCTGTTCCTCAAGTTTCTTCTGATTGATAGACTGTTCATATTCAGCATTGTAATAAACCTCTCGAATATCAATCTGCTCAAGAACAAGATGATATTCCTGAATATCCTTCTTCATCTTCTCATAAGTAAGCTGCTGAATTTCCTCTCGCTTGTTAGAATAAACTTCAATAGGAGTATACTTAGATGCAGTAAGGGCAAGTGCAGACTTCAGCTTAGCTTTGATGACATTTTCCTCAAGCCAAAGGAATCGTCCATTATTAGAATCATCAAGCTCAGAAACATTATCATAAATCCACCATGCATAATCCGGGTCAATCCTCCAAGATGCAGAGATTGCAAAACCCATCTTAATACCATCAACAGTAGGAGCCCAAATTGTAGTACCTTGTACAGAACCGCGCTTAGCATCAGTCATTCGAGAATCATCATCAGGAACAGAACCATTAGAACCAAGATTGGCACAAGTATAAACCTGAACAGTCTTATCCATTCGTTCAACCTTATACCAAGGCATTACAACATGCCAACCAGTTGGATAACTTTCATGTTTGACACCAGCAGGAGTAACCACAACACCGCATTCCTGAGCAGGAATAGCCACCACAAAACAAGAAACTACGAAAGCCATGATAGCCACAATTAATCCCCAAAGTGGGGCTGGGAGACGCCCAGATTCATTGTAAGATTCTCGCTGCTTATTAATGATGAAAGCAACAATAAAGTAAAGAATAACAAGAATAGAAATAAATTTAACAAATGTAATCATAATGTGTTTTATTTAAAATGTTAATAAATTAAAAATGTTTTCTTATTTACAATATTTACAATCGGGCCAATGAATCATTTCAACATCATATACACCGTTTCCTACATAAGCTTTATACCAGAGCATCTGATGAGTATGACCTTCAAATGTAACTTCAAAAAGTTTTGATTCTTCCTGAAAAATTTCTTCTGGCTCTTTTATAATATCTGATGTTAATTCATTGCAAGAAATTGCACAGCAGAATAAAACAATCCAGATAAAAAAGAATATAATAATTTCAAAGTTATCTTTAAAAAACTTTTTCATTTACTTTGTCTTATAAATCTCGTTCTTATAGAAGGCAAGAAGCCAACGATATTCTTGGTCTTCATTAACATGAGTAACAATATGACGGAAAATTTCATGAATGGTCATATTATCAATCTTATCATAATTAAGACCAGAACAATTAGAATCCTTTACAAGTTTACGAAGCTTTTCATTCTTCTGTTCTTTGTCGTCATCAGGAACAAGAATCATCCAATCATTGTTAACATCTGTAGGTTTGAGTACAATATCATCAGTGTACTTATCATAAAACCTATTAGTCTTATTGTTTTGAATTGCAACATTCTTGTAAAGATTAATTGAACCTTTTTGAAGAACTTCAAGAGCTTCTGAAAGAGATACCTTATCTCTGTAAAGCTTCCAGTTTCTAATGTGTTTCATGTCTACTTATGTTCAATAAAATAAACAGTAGACTCAAGAACACCCCAAGACGAACTCTCCTGGAATGTCTTAGTAACTGGAACATAATCAGGAGTCATAGGGCGTGTGAGATAGAACAGATCATTGTCTTTCCAAGTGACCATCATAAGTTCCTGGCCTGCAGGAATATCAATTTTCATTTCTCCGCCCCACTGACGAGTGCGAATCTGCTCAGTACAAGAGCTAAGAGAAAGAAGAATAATGACAGAAATAATAGCGACAATAAATTTCTTCATAATGATTGTTTTTTTAGAAGTTAATAATGTTGTGATACAGATTGAGGTACTCAATGAAGTAGACAATTGCATCATCAATATTTTCAAAATTAGAGTACTTGATGTTGTAAACATCATGAGTATATCCACCCCAGGTCTCCTTATCAATGTGACGGGACTTATAACTCATATTGAGTGGAAAGATAGACCAATTAGAAATATGGCGGATAAGAACTCCATCAGGCGTTTTATAGAAAGTAAACTTGTGGTTAGAATGCGGATGATAAGTGTTCAGAACAGACCCATTCTTCACATCAAGAGTAATGTTACCAGCCTTGTTGAAACGGACATTGAAAATGTTACCATTGAAGGTGTTGAAAACCTTCTTGAAGTCAAAATTCGAAAAATTCTGTTTCATAATATTTGTTGTTTAATGACAAATTAATATAGTAACTAATTTCAAAAATTCAACTAATTGTTCAACATTTCTTCATATTTTGCAGTAGTCATTACTCGAGCATCTTTGAACTTTTCAGAAAGATTAAATTCATTTGCCTTAACCCAATGAACCTTACACATTTTAATGTAGGTTTGTGTATCTTTATATGTAGTGTTAGCATGATATTCCCAAACCTTATTAATATTCTTTTTGTCATTTACGTCATAAATAACAAAACCGGGGAAATCAAGCTTATAAGTTGCCTTTGGATTATATTTACGGATTTTATAGAAATCCTTAAAGTTATGGAAATCTGTATATTCCTTTTCAAGGTTTGCAATCATTTGAGCTTCCTCATCAACAACAGGAATATATTCAATTGCTTTCCAAGCATCATCCTTAAGGGTTTTGAGGAATTTCTTGCTAAATGAAATTCTGATGTCATTGAACTTCTCAGAGTTCTGGATAAAATTGATTATATCAGGATTGGTAATAAATGCAAGCAGATTTTCAGCAGTATAAAGTTTGTAGGTCTGCTGTGCATCCCTGTATTGTTCCTTAGTTTTTGCATACTTAGTAGTGCATGCCTCATTCATGAACCTGTCCAGAAATCTACGAACCTTTGCATCAGTTGAGAAATCAAAAACATTACTGTAATTACAGTTCTTAAATACGGTAAAAATGGTGTTCAATTTTACCTCAGTGCTAAAATGCAAAACCTTTTTAGTTTCCTCTTTCATATTTCTTAATTTTATTTACATTATAATATAGTAATTAAAAATCAAATTTCAATATTTTTTACATTCTATATGAAAAATGTTTATTATATATTAGAGATGATATAAATATATCTAATTAAATTAAATGACCATTTTAGATAACAATAAATTTGTTTCTAATGAATTATTGCCAGAATTAAATGAAATAGTCAAAAATTACCTTGAATCTGAATATTCATATATTGAGAATAAAGATGATCTTGATGATTTAGATGATGCTGAAGTAAATGATTCATTAATAAGTGAAGTTAAAGTCAGAATAAACAAACTTATTGATTCTTGTTCAGAAGATTATGATTTCTCAGAATATGATATAAACTATAATAATGAAGAATTATATTGTATGATTGAATCTGCTTTCAATGATTATAAAGATATAATGTATGAAAGATATTCTGAAGAATTTGATAAGCAAGATTATTTTGATGATTATTATTCTGAAACAGATTATTAAAAAATAAAGAGGTTCTTAATGAACCTCTTTTATTTTGCTTTAACTACATAATATGTTTTCATCTTATAACTTCCGCAATCCCACGTATCATAAATCATATTATTCTTTACACAAGCCACATGACTGCGGATGTTAACAATATATGTACCGTCATTTTTCTCAGCAAACTCCCTAACAGTGATATATTCAGGAAGTGAAACCTTGATTAATCCCTTATCCTTAGCATAGGATTCAATTGTCTTTGGACTATCTGGCATATCCCAGATTCTGGATGCAGCCAAACACATTTCCATGAAAACAATATCCCAGGGAAGATTGAGAGCTGCGCAGAATGCCCTGATTGAACAGTCGCATTTATTCCACCTCTTCGGTCTACCTGTTTTCTTGTCAATCTTAGCAGTTGGATTGGGGTTGAAATAGGTGAACGTCTTCATAACTATTTGTTTTTGAATTACATATATAATATAGTACATATTTTTAAAAATTCAAAGGAGACCTACATAAGTAAGTCTCCTTTGTAATTAAAATGAATTTATTATATCATTTAAATTATCATTTTTCCAAATTTCAATACGATTTATATTATTTTCTTTTGCAATATTTCTTTTCCTAACATCTAAATCAGTCCAAGTATAAATATAATTTGAATATTGATTATATGTTCTATCAATTCCATTTTTCTTGTCCATTTCTATCTTTAATGATTCTTTTTCTTTTAATTTATTAAGAAGATTAATATCATTCATGTCATTTATATTAAATGGATGATTCATATGACTTGGAAATCCGTTATAATCAATATACATATTTTTACTTATAATGTAAAAATCTGAATCATAAGGATATTCTTTTGTTTTATAATGTCTTTTTACATTATCAATTCCAAATTTATTAACTAATAATTGATAAACATTATCTTCAACCTTTGATTTATTAAAACTATTATTTTTTCTTTTAGTTTCATATTCTTTATTTAATGATTCTTGCGTTTTTCGTTTTTCTCTTGCGATAGGGTGTTGTAAAAATGTTTCAACATTATAATGTAATAAAGTTGTTTGTTTTTTCTTCTCTTTTATTTCTGGTAATTTTGAAATATTATCAACACCATATTTATTAAAAATTGTTTGTTTAACACTTTCTAATCCAAAATTATTTAATGTCCCATAATTTTTTAAATGTGTTTGTCTTTTTCTTTCCTTTATTTCTGGTAATTTTGAAATATTATCAACGCCATATTTTCTTAAACATCCTGTTCTATTTCTTTCAACTAAATTAGCATCATTATTTTTACATTTATTACAACAATACTTTCTAAACATTAAATTTGTTTTACCAACATATTCAACTTCATTCCCACAATATTTACATATTGGTCTAATTTCAACATTATATAATATTCTATCTAATGATTCATTAAATGATTTACTATCATTAAAACGTGAATTTATATAATCAATTTCATCTTTATTAAAAACATGTTTATACATATATTGCTTCTTTTTAAAGTCTTTATTACAATTATTATATAAATTAATTATATGTTTATCAGTAATCATATTAAGTAAAAAAAAAGGTTGAATAAAATTATTTATTCAACCTTTTATAATTTTATTTATTAAAAATAAACATTATCATGCTAAATCTTCGTCCCACCAGTCTGAAATGAATGTTACCTGAAGTGTTCTTGCTTCGTTATTGGTGTAATTTAATTCATCAATATTAGTAACATTAGTAATCATTACTTTGTGGAAAATATAGCTTCTCCAAACAGTACCATCTCTGTTAGCTTCTGAAATTCTAAGATTATCAGCTACATAGTCTGCCATAAGTGTTCTTGTACCATCACTAAGATCATAACCAAGTTTTTCCCATGCCTTGAATACTTTCAATACATAAGCATCAGTAGCATTTCTGATGTTAAGGTTGAATGTAATAGTAAGTTCAGCATAAGTATTCTCAAGAGTAGGATTAAGGTATGATACATCAACACCAAGGAATTTCTGTTGACCTGCCTGAACGGTTCTCTGAAGAGCATCAAGGCCAGTTACTGAAACTACTTGTTCTGTCAAAATAGCTTCATCATCTTTGAATTTATCTTGAATGGCTACAGGAAGTGTAAAATATACCTCAAAAACAGCTGAATGCATAGGATCGTAATAGTTATTACCAGCCTGTGTATTCTTTATGTGAGGTAAATGTGATATTGAACTTGCCATTTTATATAAAATCTTATGTTTTTGTTATCTAATTAAAAATATTATTTGTATTGAATTTCTAAGAATTTTTTAGGATTCTTAGAAATTCAATTCAAATTATTGTTCAATGATGTTACTTGCCATCTGACCAGTCTTGTAAAGTGTAAGTTCGTGGATCATCTTACCACAGCCCATACCAGGTTCGATATGAGTTGAAAGAATTGCCATTTCATTGTCAATAATTTCAGGGGTATTATTAGATTCATCCATTACGTTCAAGTAAGCCTGGATACCGCCGTTAGCAGCAACTCTTGCACAGATGAAGTTAGCTCTGTCAAGGATAGCATTTCTTGTTGTAGGATTATTGAATTCCCATTGATATGCCTGAAGTACCTTTTCAATCTCGTCCTGTAAGTAAATTACAAGTTCACGAACATTAACCTTTGAAAGTGCAGAAACAGGTGTCTGTTTTGCAGTTTGGTTAGCATTGATAAATGTACCAAAGCCTGGTCTGTAAACTAAGCAGTTTACGCCAAATGGTTCAATTACCTGAAGTTCATCCATTGAGTATGTATAGTCAGGACCAATAAGACCTGCAGCTTCAATTCTAGCATAGTTAGGACCTGCTACGATGTAGTATGGCTGACGTGATTTATACTTCTCCATGAATAAGTTAGAAACAAGTGCTGCAGAAGGAACGATTGTATCTACATAACCATCACCAAGTTTAACTGGTGTATAGAATGCTGCGAATGAAGCACCTTCAGCATCAATAGGAAGTGAGAACTTCTTACCAAATGCTTTCTTCTTGTTATAACCAGCAGCAACATAGTTTACATTGAATACTCCCTTAGAATCTGTAAATGAAGTGTAAGGGCATTTCATAAATGTCTTTACAGATGGGAAGTTAAGAATTGCAAGAGCATTCTGCTTTTCTTTTGCAAGGTATGAAAGAACCTTCTTAGCAGATTCATCAACATAAGTTTCAAATGTATCAACGATATATCTGAAATCAACATTTGCTTTATTAAGTAATGCTGTCTTAAGTCCCTTATATTCAGCGATTGCTGAAAGTAAGAAGTTCTGCCAATTAAGTTTATCAATCATGCTTGTTGAAGCAGGCTTGCTGTTCTTGTATACATAACCTTCAAGATATTGTGGAACGATTGTACCAACTTCCTGGTTAAGAGCAGCATCTACTCTAATAAGATAGCTATCAGAACCAGCAGCCTTTGAGTACATAAGAGGTTCACCTGTGAACTTAATTACATAAGTACATGTATCATCTCCATTATCAATAACTTCAACACCCTGTACATATACATTATCATAGAATCCATCAGCATCGTCATCCTCACCATCATGGTCTCTATCAACTGAACCATCATCTGCTAAGAAACAGTCACCTACTGAAATAGTTGTGAAGATTCCCTTATCCCAAGGAGCAGTCTTATTAACTAATGTATAAACTCCATTATCAATTTCTGAAGTCCAGCAAGCATCGTCTACTGGCATAAATGTTACTGAAGAACCGTAAACGCTTGTCTTATCAGCTGTTGCTGAATTGAATACTATATCAACTGTAGAAACCTTCATGTTCATATCTGCATCACTGTAAGCACCATAAGGAGCCTGAGCAGCTGAAGTTACTTCAAGTCTTGTAATAGCAGTAATAACTGTTGCAGGACCGTCAGATACAAATTTGCCATCTTCATCAATAAATGCACCAGCCTTTGAATAGAATGTACCGTAACCATCTGTTAATACAGTTTCACCAGTTCCCTTAGCTTTAAGTTTACCAAGAATTGACCAGAAATCTACAGGATCATCTCCACATTCAATTGTTACAGTATCATCTGTACCAACTTGCTGAAGAATAATCTTACCATTTTCTACATCAGCACTCTTAACATAAAGTGTACCAACGATTCTCTTCTCATTTGTATTGTCAAAAGGAATAATAGCAGTATATTTACCATCATCTCCTAACTTAACAACATTGTTTGCAAATTCAACAACTTCTGATACAACAGCAGCATCTTTGTTACCAAGTAATGATGTTGTAGCTTCACCGTCAAATAAATCATCAAGAAGAGTAGGAGTAACTGAAAGTCTACCTGAAAGATCAATATTAGCAATACCTTCTTCTTCAAGTAAATCAACATTGAAACTCATCATCATATTGTGAGTATCACTGTCATTATTGAAAAGAATATCAAGTGCAGCATATTGTCCTTGTTTATTCTTGAAGTAAGGAATAAGAGCACCTACATAGTGTCCGATTGCTCCAGATGTTTCGTCTGCATAAAGTGCATCAAGAGTATCTACTTCATCACCATATGCGTTCTTAACGAACTTCTTTAATTTTACATATGTTGAATTAGGATCATCAACACCTTCAAAATAATGTTTTAATGTTGAAGATGCAAGAACCTGTGCCTTTGTGAATCTGCCCTTGAATACATAAATTTCAGCCATGAAGTTAGAAATAAGGCTATTAGTGTAATTCTCAAGATAATCTGGAATTTCTTCCTGCTTATCTGAATACCAATCACTTACAGTGATGTTATAACCATTAACTTTACTTCCACTAGCTTTACGAATAAAGTATGTACCTGACATTTCCTTAGTATTAATAGCACAGATATTAATGTATTGATCCATGAATGCACCAGAAGCAGATCTAAGACCATTAAGCTTCTCAGCTGAAAGTTCCCAGAATCTTGTAGTATCATAGATATCTTCTACATTTAATTTTACTGTATTGATAATATCGTACTTTGGATTGAAATCTGTACTGATGGTTGAACCATCAACAGTTTCACCATCAAACTTCTTAAGGTTCAATGCAAGGATAGGACCAGATGCAAGAGCCTGAATAGCCATACGATGGAAGAATACTCCTCTCTTTTCCAATTTCTTTGAAATATCACCATAAACAGCCTTGAAGTCAGAAATAGATGTAATGTAAACAGGGATATTGAAAGGTCCCTTTTCTGAATAACCAACTACAAGTCTAAGTATTGAACTGTCAACACCTGCTACAGTAGATTTATCAAAAACAATACGGTATATACCAGCAGCTTTAAATTGTTGCAAATAAACTGGAATAGCCATTTTTTATATTTGTAATATATTTATTAAATTGTCCTTATAATGATTTTAAGACATCTCATTCATTTAATTAAAAATAAACATTTTCATTTAGGAATATCATGCAATTTGTGACTTGGTATTATTAGTCAATATTAATAAAAAAATCCAGGATTTCTCCTGGATTTTGCCATCTTTCGATGTGATTATATATAGAGTGCGAGGTAAGTCGCAATTTATATATTCTAAGATTAGATAAGTCCAAATTCTGAACCAACTGTGAATGTGTAGTACTGAGTCTCTGGGAAGAAACCAGCATCAACAATAGCATATCTTGAGTTAACAAGCATCTTAGGAGCCATTGTACCTTCAGCAGTGATAGATACTTGGTCAGCAAGGATGTAAGGCATGAAGATAACACCTGGTTCGTTACCGTTACCCTTTCTACCAACACAGATTCTTGTATCGTCCCAATCCATATAAGGATCAACGTATACCTTAAGACCTGCGATAGTTCCGCTCATGTAAAGGTTCTGTGAACCGTCCTGTGCGAAGTTATTTACCATAGGAGCAACTACATAACCGCTAACGTCCTGAAGAGCAGTAGCAACCTGTGCATTTGTTACAACCCATGTAGGTCTA
>JAFRDD010000016.1 GCA_017404025.1 Clostridia bacterium | reverse complement strand
TTCTTAACTCAACCTTTCTCATATATCCTCCTAAAAATCTTAATAATAAAATTATTATTTGATTTTTAGGGAACATTTATTTATTAGTTGGGACATTTTCTAAAGTTACTACTTAAGACATTATCATAAATTAATCATAATTTGTGTATTATCTCTTACACTTGTGTTGATTATTTCTCTTTTTTGTAATATAATAAGCATGTCTATTATTTTAAGAAAGAGTGATATTATGAAAAATAAAATTGATTTAAGAGTTCTTAAAACAGAAGAATCTATAAAATCTACTTTCAAAACAATGTTATTAGAAATGCCTTATGAAAAAATTACAATAAAGGAATTATGTGAAAGAGCAGTTATAAATAGAAAGACATTTTATCTTCACTATAATTCCATTGATGATGTTTTAGAGGAATTTCAAGAAGAACTTGCTAGTGAATATTTTGATAGAATAAAAGACTTTGATCATATAGCAAATGTTGAAAAAATGATAGAAGCTTTTTTCCTATTCTCTGAAGAAAAAGGAGAATTTTACGAAAAGATACATTGTAACTATAACTATGATTATATTCATCAGCAAACTACAAACAAGCTATCTCTTAAAGTTCAAGATAATTTAAAAAGTATAAGAAAATTCACTCCTGAAAAACAAGATATTATTTTAGCTTTTGTTAATTCAGCAACTCTTGGTATATATAGGCAATGGATTAAGGATGGTAAAAAAATACCTGTTGGGGAAGTCATTGATATAGCTTCAACTTTTGTAAAAACAGGATTAGCAAAATATATGAAATAGAACCCTACTATATTAAGTAAGGTTCTTTCTTTTTGTTAGTAACTTTTGAATGTTATATACACATAATGCTATTGTAAATATAATAGTAAGGTTATTAAATAGTGATAAAAATATATTTGTAGGTATTGCAAAGCTAGATTCTCCTATTAGATATAATCCTAATTTTGTTTCTATCATTGCTTTTATTCCATAACTTATAATGGCTATTTGAATAATGTATAAAATAACTTTTAATAGTTTATTGTTTTCAGTTTTCTTCTTTAATTTTGCAAATATCATTTTAAAATGCAATCCTAAATGTATTCCTAAAAATATCATTCCCCAATATCCAAGTATTGTATGTAATTTTCTCATTGTCATGTTTCCATTTAATCCTAAAAATTTAAATACTTTTTCTGAAATAGGGATTCCTAAAATAATTGTAAATAACATACATAGTAAAAAGGCTAAATCTGTTACAGTAGTAATTATCCTTCCAATGTTGTATTTTCCTTTAAATAAATTCTTATAAAATTTTATATTTAATACATTATGAGTTATAAACAAACCTAAAAGTGCTATTCCAAATATTTCGTGTAATAATTGTCCTGTATATAGTTTTGAGTATTCTAACAACATAAGTAAAAGCATTAAAGTATCAACTATCATTCTTATTATACTTTTTTTATTCATATTATAAACCTAAACCTTTTAACCAATTCTCTACTGTACTTCTTGAAGATTCTTGCCTTGCAGTTTTCCCTTGAATTGCTAATCCATTTGTATTTACATTGCTAGATTTCATTTTATTTTTTATAGAATTAAATGTTCCTGCATTTCCTGACCCCTCATGAGTGTTAAATGGAATTATTGTTTTACCTGAAAAATCATATTTTTCTAAAAATGTGTTTATAATCATTGGAACATCTCCCCACCAAATAGGATAGCCAATGAAAATAGTATCATAATTTGATATATCTACATTTCCTTTAAATTCTGGTCTTGCATTTGAATTTAATTCTTCTGTTGCAACTTCAGTACATTCTTTATAGTTTGTTGGATATGCCTTTACTGGATCTATTTTGAAAGTATCTGCTTTATCTCCAAAATAATCTTTAATAAATCCTGCCATTATTTCGGTATTTCCTACTTCAACATTACCTACATTATAGTTTTCATCTGGTCTTGAAAAATATGCAATTAAAATCTTATTTGACTTTTCTGTACTCAGATTGGCATTTGTATTTTCTTCTTCATTTTCTTCAGTTGTTGTTATTGTTGTTCCTAAAGTCTTTGATGTATCATTACTACCTTCTTTATTTAGACTATCATTATTTACTAAATATATAACACCAATAATTGCAACTAAAATTACAACAACAGCTATAATTATTCCAATAACTTTTTTATTCATAACAAATTACCTTCTTTCCTATATCCAATTTTCTACTTTACTTCTTGCAGAATTTACAGTTGAACCTGTAATTGCTATTCCTGATGTTACTGTTGCTCCTGTGCATATTTCTTTTAATTGATTTGGTATGCTTGAAAGTCCAGAGCCTTCGTGAGTAACAAAAGGTCTAATTGTCTTTCCTGTGTAATCTAATCCTTTTAATGCAGTAAATAACTCTTCTGGCATACCTCCCCAATATACTGGAGAACCGACATATATTACTTCATATTCTGATAAATCAGGTACAGTTTCTTTTATTGGTGCAATATGATTTCTAGTTCTAACTTTTGCTTCCTCAATACATTGCATATAATCTGCTGAATATGGTTCTAGTGGTTCTACTTTAAATATATCAGCTCCTACAATATCTTGTATATATTCTGCTATTACTTCAGTATTTCCCTTCTCAACATATTTCATTGCTCCACCAAAATAGTTTTCATCTGCTCTTGAGAAGTAAATTACTATACTTTTCTTATCCTTATAATTTTCTTTGTTTCCTCCAAATAATTCCATTTTAAATTACCTCCTATATTTTATAATCCATCTGGAAAGCTCGTAAAAGCTCCTCTTTCATTTTTAGGTATTCCATATTCTTTTTTACCTAAACTAATTGATTTAATCATAAAAGCTATATTTCTACCTAAATTTCTCATTATTTGTAATCCTTCTAAATCTTTTTCAACATCTTCTTTTGTAAATCCATGAACTTCGTTCCAATATGTACTTGAAACAACTGGCATACTAGATATTGTAAAATATTTATTTATTTCATCAAATGCCGATGTACTTCCTGCCCTTCTTGAAGATACAACTGTTGCTCCTACTTTCATACTTTTATCTATTCCTATTGTACTATAAAATAATCTATCTAAAAATGTTATAATTCCACCATTTGCATGTGCATAATATACTGGACTTCCTACTACTATTCCATCAGATTCTAAAAATTTAGGAGCAACCTCATTTACTAAATCATCAAATACACATTTACCATTTTTCCTACAAGAACCACAACCTATGCAACCTCTTATATCTTTATTTCCAATATCAATAATTTCCGTTTCTATCCCTTCATTCTTTAAAGTTTCCTCAACTTCTCTTAAAGCTCTTTTTGTACATCCATCAATATGAGCACTACCATTTAATAATAAAACTTTCATAACAACCTCCCTATTTTAATCATTAAATCTTGTTTCATCTAATGTCTTTATTACTCTAGCAGGATTTCCTACAACAACAGCATAATCTGGTACATCTTTAGTAACAACCGAACTAGCTCCGACTATTGCATGTTTACCTATACAAATACCAGGCATAATTGAAGCTCCTGCTCCTATCCAAGCACCTTTTTTTATTAAAATTGGCTTGCATGTTAAAATTTGTCTTTCATAAGGATCATGATTGTTAGTTAATAACTGACAATTTGCTGCAATTTGAACATCATCTTCAATAGTTATTCCACCTCTTGCCATAAAAAGAGTATTGCTATTTATAAAGACATTGTTACCTATTTTTATTCTATCAATACAAGCTCCCTGAATTGGTGCATTTACAATACTATTTTCTCCTAGATTATCTCCAAATATTTCTTTTAAGAGTTTAAAATATTCATCACTATAAGGCATTGTCTGATTAAGTTTAAATACAAGTTGCATAAGATTTCTTCCTTTTTCAAATTCTTCAGGGTTTGAAATCCTAACATCTACAATTTCTTCTTTACAATCCATTATATCTCCTCCAACATTTAATCTATTGATATTCTATTAGAAAAAATTAAATTATACAACCAACTTTTAACACGATATATGTATTATGCCACACATGATGAAAAAATGTGTAATAAAAATGAGCAAGTTTTAAACTTACTCATTTTATAATTTGTGCAGAATACTAAAACTTTTGCTTTATTTTTTATTTAAACTCGTTAACAATATTACCATATTGTTAATTTGTTAGTAATCAAAAAAATATTTAAATATTTATATATATTAATCAAATTCTTTAAAATGGTAATTCATACACGTTAGAATTTATTGCTAATTTTACATATTCTATAAAGGAACTCTTTAATTCAGGTGAATTATTCTTTATTTGATTGTATAATTTATTTAACTCTTCATAATACATTTTATTTACCAAACTGTGATCGTAAAAATTTTTATCTATAAATTTAGTTATTCCAATTTCATTGAAAAATTGTAGTTTATTCAAATTTCTTCCTAAATTTTCTAAAAAATGTTCAACTTCTTCATCGTTTAACTTATTATAGCTTTCGAATTTTTTATTTTTTTCATCCGTTCCACATATATTATCTAAAACATCTACTAATTTATCTTTTATTTCTTCAACATCAATGTTCTTATCTGTTTTATCACTTGAAGTCATTTTTCTTTTAGCTTGTGCATTATATTTTGAAATTTCATCCTTAATTTCATCTATACTTTGATATCTATTTTTAGGCTCATTATCTAAACATTTCTCTACTATCGAATCTAAAAGTTGCATTCTCTTACTATTAAATTTTTCTATTAACTTTTTTCTATGTGTTCCCTTATGAGTTTCTCCAAATACTAACCATTGAACAATTTGACCTATAGCATAAATATCCATTGTCGGATTAGGTTGAATCTTACTATTTCTCTGTTCAGGAGCTGAAAAATCGAAATTTGCTAATCTTTCACTTGACACAGTATGTCCTGTCATTTCGAAAATTTCTGGATTGTAATATGCTATTCCAAAATCTGCTATAACAATATTTAAATTTTCATCTAATAATATATTTTGTGGCTTTAAGTCTCTATGTACAATTCCTTTTTTATGTACTACTTCCATACAATCAATTATTTGTTTAAATATCCTTATTATCTCTTCTTCTGTGTAATTTGAATCATATTTTAAAGTTCCATTATATTTCTTCATAACAATTATATCTAGAAAATACTTACCAATAGACACCGTATCATATAAATAAAGTTTTGCAACACTTTCTAAATCATTTAGTTTTATTATTACATTAGCAAATTCACACCAAAATCGGTTTAATTTATTTTTTGAATTTGTAATTAATATTTTAATTGCTACATTCTCATTTTGTAAAGTTCCAAATATGACTATACTATTTCCTCCTTCTTTTATATTTAAAGAATCAAATTTTATATTTCCATATTTAGTTACAATTTCTTTAGATTCTTTAAGCTCTTTTATAACATACTTCCTGTCAATATATTCATCTTTACTCTGATTATTATTTTCTTTTATATTTATTCTATTTATAATTTCACACAAACTGTAAATAGTGTCATCTAAAACTTGTCTTCTTTCTGCATATCCACCATATGTTTGCATTTTTCTTCTAAAATCTATCATACTTCCTGAATATTTAAATATTTCTGGAGTTTCAATTCCATGTTTAGTTGCATAATTTCTAAAATCATTAAAGAAATCCTTAAACTCTTTCTGTGTAATTGTTTCATTTCCATATGTAGCTATCGCTTCTAATTCACCCTTAAATTCTAATAATCTTTGTTCATCCATTTCCATTTCCTTTTCCTTTTCTAAAAATATACTAATAATTCGTTATTAATACTTCTTTGGAAACCTGATTTTTATCTTTCAAATGATAATTTGAGTTACTATAGTTATAATTCAAGTTATGTATGTTATATTGATTTTCTATAGCCCAATCAATTAATATTTCATTCTTTAGTCCCTTATGTTCTGTAACATTTGAAAGTGCAAATTTTATCCCATGTTTATTTACTTTATTTAAATACTCTAATAATTCTTTTTCTTTATTTTCGTTCCAACCATCATTTTCATTATAACTTGCATCTCCTAAGTAATATGGCGGATCAAAATAACAGAAATCATTGCTAGTTAAAGAATTAAGTTCAAACTTTTTGTAGTCTATATTTACAAAAGATATATTTTTTACAACAAGTTTTCTACAAAATTCTAATAAATTTTTTCTTATGGAGCTATTGAAATCCCTTTTGCCAACAGGCATATTATATTCGCCATTACTATTAAATCTAATTTGATGATTAAATGCATAGATTACTAATGTTAAAAACATAAAATCCCTTTCAGTAGAATCTTTCATGCTATTATAATCTTTTCTCAATTTCAAATAATATTGTTTATTATATTTTCCTAATCCTGAAGAACTATCTTCTCCATAAAACTCATAACCATTTTTATATGTATTACTTAGATTATATTTTTCTATAATAGAATCTAATTTATTTACAATCTCCATATAATCGTAATTCTTAAATAGCTCTAATATTCTAATTAAATTAGTTTCTTTGTCTATTGCAATTATTTTTTTTGCATTACTATTAACAGCAACATTTGCTCCACCACAAAAGAAATCCACAAATGTATCAATTTCTTTTGGAAATATACTATCAAACTGAGGTAATAGCTTAAATTTTCCACCTGTATAATTTAAAGGAGATTTAGCAAAACTGTTATTGTCTTTTAATTCAATTTGACTTTCTTCACAAATTTCTGCTGTTTCGCATAAGAATAATCTTTCTTTATGATCAACAGATACACTTTTTCCTGTTGTAAAATTATTAAATGCCTGTTCAAATACTTGAACTTTGCCTTTTTTCTCTAATATTTGCTTGATTTGTAAATCAGATATTTTTGCATTACTACGACTATTAGATTTATCTCCTGTGTTATTATAAGAAACTAATATATATTTACAATTACAATTTTTTATTAATTCATCAAATGCTTCAACGGCTTTATTTGTGCAATATCTGCTTTTCAAATTTGTTCTATCCATTTTTTTTGCAACACCATAAACTTTTGGCTTATTCCAAATGGCAACATTTTCTAATAAATGATATGCATCACAGTATTGTCTTGAATTATATGGTGGATCTATATATACTAAGTCAGCTTTTATACTTTTAATAAATTCATTTGCATCCAAATTACTAATATGTGATTTTTTTTCACCTTTTTCAGAAACATCAAGCATATACATAAAGAACTTATCTTCTATATTTTTTATTTTTCGATATGCATCATAATGTCCTACAGTATTTGCTACTCTATCCATTGAATATATAAGACTAGCAATCAATATACATTTTTCTCTTTCATTTATTTTTTTCTTTTTGAATTTTTCCTCAATGTCTTCCCTAATATATCCAATTTTCTTACAATCCTTACTACTGAAATATGTATCACTAAAATTTTCTGAGAAATAATTTTCTTCATTTATTTCCATGTCATTATAATTATTAACTATTTTTTCAAGTTTTTCTATATCTACCTTTGTAGGCTCATAAAATGCTTTATAACTATAACAATTTGATTTTAAATAATCATTAAAATAGACCTCTTTACCATTTTTTAAAAACAAGCTACCTACTACACCTGTTCCAGCAAACACATCTACTACTGATTTTACATCTTTACAATGCTCATTTACTGTATCTTCTATAAAATTTAATAATTTATACTTACTTCCTAAAAATCTTCTATTATTTATCTCTAGTTTTTTCATTTTATATCATTTCCTTTCAAGGCATCTAATGCACACTGAAATTATAACAATAAAAAAAGAGTTTTTCAACTCTTTTTCTATAAATTATTAACTTTATTTTTTATCAGTTTTTCATACCACTCTAAATCGTTGATTTCTGTATCTTTATAAGCATTTTCGAATATTCCATACAACTTTGAATATTGTACTTTTACATTAATTAGTTTTATTATATCTTGAATAGAAAGAGAAATTATCTTTAATCCTGTCTTTACAGAGCTTTTGCCTCTAAATTGATAATTCTTTCTTGATCTAAAATCACTTAGTACTTCTTCTTGTAATATATTTGCTACGAAAACTGCATATGTATCATCATTATCATTTTCTTGAATTTCTCTCATTAAATGTCTAGATACAGGTTCCATTTCATTTTTTCTTTGAGATGTTGATTCTGTTAATGTTGCTTCTAATAAAACTTTATGCTCTGGATATTCATCGTTTTTATTATATTCATATACAATATCAGCAGTTCCTCCTGCAGCATGAGTCTTTGGTAATAAATTTGCGTCTAAACTTAGTTTCATATACTCTAAAATATTACCGCTTCTATTACTAAATCTATACCATGTTATTCCTAAAATATATTCAAAAATTGTTGGTATATCAGAATTCCAATCAGCATATTCGTTAATTGCAACTCTATCATTTCTTTCAAACTCATTAAACAACCTAATAAGTTGATTTTCGCTAAATTTAGTATCAATTAGTTCATTAAATCTTCTTAGTTTTTCATCTTCAATAAATGTCTTAATACTATCTCTACTTATGACTTTGTCTGGATAATCAACTTGAATTTGAGTTATAACATCATCAACATTTATATCAAGACAAGCATATATCTTATTAAATTCTATATCTTCTAAAATAAAATTATTATATTCTTCTTTACTTAGAATTGGTGTATTTACTATTTCTTTTGATATATTTAAAAAGAAATATTTAGGAAACACATCTAATTCAATCTTATCATCGTCAAAAATAACAATATCTGATAATGAAATATATCTTTTATTTAAATCTGCATAATCTTCTAATGTAGCTTTCCATTTTGCAGTATGCATTACCTTAAAAAATTCTACTGCATATTGCTTCTTATCATTAAAATTGAACAAAGGTATTTCTTTAATTTCTTCTAAATATTCTTCTGTTAGCATTCTTGGAGAATATCTAAGGTAGTCTTTCCAGTATTTAGCTACCTTTGAATTTTTCTTTGTTTGTTCTTTTATAAATGCCATTATAGTATCTAATGCTTCTTCATCAAATTCTCTTTGCGATATTTCATATAAATCATTAAAGAATTTATACATAGGCTCTACATATTTTGTTCCTTTTCTACCCATATCTATAATAGAAAATTCTTCAATATCATTGATTCCATTTTCCTTTATAAATTTAATAGCTGACTTATAATTTAACATATTATCCATTTTGCTTTGAATAATATCCTCTATCGTTTTCTTATTATCTCTAAGCATTTTTATATTTTCTAACATTAACTCTGTATATTCTTGGTTAGTAGCTAAAGGTAAGATATAAGTAAATTCATCTTTTGATAGATGTTTTAATTCTGCTAAAAAATATAATAATACTGCAAATGGTTTTACATTAATTCCATTATCAGTAACTTGAAGCTTTAATAATTGTTTTAAATAAATATAACTATCCTTATTTATATTGAATATATTATCTCCCTTAAAATCATCTTGTTCTACAATATCAATAATTTTTTGTCCAATATTAGATATATGCCTATTATCATCTATTACACCTATTTGTACCAATCCAGATGTTTTTTGTCTAGCATCCTTAGGTTTATTATTAGCTTCTCCTGTAATAAACTCTTTTTGCAACATCTTATTATAATATTCTTCTTGAATAGAATCATTACCATTCCAATTTATTTCAGGATTTTCATCCCATAATTCTTTTAATATTTGAAGTTGTCTTTCAATTTTAAAATTTAAGTCTTTTACTCTAAAGCTAGTAGTACCTAAACTCCAACAGTAACTTTGAAATTTAATATCTTCTAACATAAAGCTATCACTCCTTCTCATATTTACATTTTTCATTCGTTATTATATCAAAATAATGGCTAATTTACAATAATTTTACATTTTTTAACTTGTATTTTTGACCTCTTTCGTTTTAATTCGACCATATTTAAAACTTCATTATTCAAAAGCAGATAATGGAAGTATTGATATTTCAACACTTCCATTATTACTTTTTCGTTTCCATTCGTCCATTTTATAAATAAAGCAATTCAATTACATCTGCAAATCCATTTCTATAATACTTTTCGTTCCAGTAATATAAATAGTCCATAAAATTTTTATCAAGCTGATCTAGTTGCTTTTGAACATATTTTTTATTCTGTTCTGGAACATTTTTAAGTATTTTCTCTGCAATCTCATCAAAGTAAATACAATACTTTTTATCTTGAGGTGTCATCTCACAAAATGCAGTTTCTTCTCTAAATTCTATCCATTCTTTTAATAAATCATCTTTTACCTCTCTTAAATTCTTCATTTGCATCATCTCCTATACATATATCAATTCATTAAATACTATTTCTTCTGCTTGGTTTTTTAAATTATTCATCATCCCAACCCAATAAAGCATATCTGTATTTTTCATATCTTCAGTTAAATTGCTTTTTTCTTTTAATTGTTTTATTGTTTGTTCTACTCTTGTGTTTGCAGTTTCTTGAATCTCTTTTAGATGATTATTTAAAGTAATCTTTTCTTGTTTTGGCATTATAAGATTTGGAATATAATAATCTCCTTCCAAATGATACTCAATTCCTGTTCTTTCATCTATTTTTGTTTTTGGTAATTCGTTATTCATAACTATTTATCTCCTTTATCCTAAATTATAATCGTTTTTCTTTTTTACCTTTTTAGCTTGTTTTTCAGCTAATTCTTCATTAGTTAGCACTTTTCTTGTTGGATCATGTACTATATCAGTATCATTATCATCAAATATTCCGCTTCTTTCTAAATCTTCTGCAACAAGTGTATAACTTCTTTTATCTTCTGGAATATTTTGAAAGTCCTCATCAAATACTTTTGTTTGAAATCTTCTAATTAGTCTTCTCCAAAAGTCTTTAAACCTACTCAATTCTTCTTTTACCTTGTTTAAAGCTGTTTCTAATTTGCTGATTTTTTCATCCTTATATTCTATTGTTTCATTAAGTTCAGCAATTTTTTTATCCTTTTCAATATTACTATTATAAAGTCTATCTCTTTCATTTTCTAAATTTCTATAATTTTTCTCAACTTTATCAATAGTAATATTTAAGTCATTTACACCTTTTATACTTTTAGTAGTATCTTTTACTTCTTCTGTATAATTTAAGACTTTATCAATATTATCATTTGAAATAAGCTTATTATTTTTATCAAGTAATGGCGATTTTAAGTTATAAAGAATATCTTTTATTTCTTGTGTTTTTGCATCTAAGTTATCACTCTTACTATTAGCCTCTGTTTTTGATATATTAAAAGTGGACCAAAAAATCAATTGATTACAATTGAAAAATGGACCACTTTTTTTACATTATATCCAAGTACATGATAGAATGTATTTGGAGGTTTAAGGAGATGAAAAATTTAATGGATATATCA
>JAFRDD010000110.1 GCA_017404025.1 Clostridia bacterium | reverse complement strand
ATGCAGTTGTATTGTATCGTAACAGATGGTAACGGAGAGACTGCTAAATCTGATACAGTAACGCTGAAATTCGGAGAAGAGTTTAAGATTGTAAAACAACCAGAAGATATTGAAGATGGTGGAGCTGGCAGAGAAGCAACGTTCAGTCTTGAAGCGATAGGAACAGGCTTGAGCTACCAGTGGTATTACAAGAAAGCGACAGCAAGCAAGTTCAGTGCGTGGGCAAATGGCACAACCGACACGCTGACATTTACAGCTGTAGCAGCCTTTGAGAATATGCAGTTGTACTGTATCGTAACAGATGGTAACGGAGAGACTGCTAAGTCCGATACAGTAACGCTGAAATTCGGTGTGGATGAGTTCATTATTTCGGGCGTTATATATCGAGTTCTTGATGAGACTAATAGAAAAGTGGCAGTTGTTGGATTTGATGGGTCAACTACGACACCATCTATACCAAAGAATCCAGTTCATCCATTAACATCAGTAACTTATACAGTAACTGAAATTGGCGAAGAAGCATTTATGAACAAAGGCATCATCTCAATTGCTTTACCTAGTACGATAACAATTATCAGAGCCAGAGCATTTAAAGGATGTTCTAGTCTAGCGACCATGACTGAAAGTGATTAATTGACCATGTAATGCTACTACAATATTTGAACCTATGGTGTTATTTGTAGAAAATTAATAACATCAAATTAATGAAGTAGGAGAGAACCTTTGGAGAGGATTTATAATAATCCTCTCCATTATCAGCACAATAGTCAATTCTAGTGCAATTCTAGAAGTGCTGAAATATTAAAAGAACGGAGTGGCTTCAAAATGAAAAAAAAGTTTTATCTATTTATAGTTGTATCCATAGTTGTTTTGCTCTGCGTGTATTCTTCATTAGCAGATGGTGAAATCACATTCAATAATGTCCCCTGGCTTTCAAATGAGGAAACTACATTAAAAGTATTATATGATAATGGATTAATTCGTGAAGGTTTTTCTGTGCCTGTTTTTTCAGGAGAATCTGGATATTATATAATAAAAGAGAATAATCTTGGATACTGTCCGACAAAAAATGATGCTTATAAAGAAGTTAATTATTCAATTAGCCTCGCAGGTAAAACAAAGAGTAAAATTGGTGGAAGTTCTGTAAAAGATGTTCTCTTAACTTTTGCAAATGATAGAATTGATTCAAAACTGATTTGTGTAAAAGTAGTGTTAGATGGAGAAAGCTTTGAAGGAATAAGTAATAAACTTAAGACAGTATATGGGATTGGAGTGGATACAAAAATAGAAGATGAATTTGAAACTGTAATTTGGACAGGTGAAAATAATTCTGCGGTCATTCTTTTTACAGAGAATGGGGGGTTCACTTATGATCTTGTATATGGTAGACTGGATTCAGAACAAATTCTAAAAGATGCAAAAGATGCTATTGCAGTTTTAGCAGACCCAGATGATGCATCCGGTCTTTAAATTGGGCGCATTTTGAAAATCTAGCCAAACTTTGTAT
>JAFRDD010000109.1 GCA_017404025.1 Clostridia bacterium | reverse complement strand
GTTTTGAAAAAAATATTTTTTAACCTCTTCTATGGTAGGGGGGTATTTCCCTCGTTATGTCAATTTGTCCCTCTTTTTAACTAAATCAAGTAAATATTCTTTGCTAATCTTCCCTTCATCTGCTTCTTTATGATGTTTCCTACATAAACATATTAAATTTTCATTTTCTAATAATAAATCTGGATTATCTTTTAACTTCTCTATATGATGAACTTCTACATTGTTATAGTTTATTATTCCTTTATCTAAACATACACTACATAAGTAATTTGATAGTTCTCTTATCTCTATACTTTTATTAGCCCATCTTTTAGTATTTCTTAATTTGTCTATGTCAGTCTTTTTATATACTATTCCTTTATAACACTTATGATTATAATCTACTACTCTTCCACATCTTGAACATACTTTATACATATTCTGTACCTCCTAATATATCGACCTTCTAAATTCGATTTTAAGGTGTCTATAAAATGTTCATAGGGTATTTATACCTTTACTTTGTAAATGCTTTTGCTTTTGCTAGGCTATTCTTACCAAATAATCCATCTTGTTTAATTCCTACTGCCTTTTGGAACTTCTTAACTGCATTGGTTGTAAGATTACCTATTATTCCATCTTCAACTAATCCTGCATTAATAGACCAATTTAAGAACTTTTGTAAATACATTACTTGTATTCCTTTATCACCTTTTTTGAAATAAGTTCTTGATGGTAATGTTGGAAATAAACCATTGTAATGAATCGGTTTCTTTTCTTCATATTTATAATTTGGTCTACCATAACCCATGATGTATTTATAACTTAATAAATACTTTTTAAGTCTTACACAGCCACCATTTGCTATAACTCCTGCTTCTGATGATGTATTGCCTTCTATTGTATATACATATTTATTATCTACTTGATATACAAGTCCTGTATGAGTTGCACTTCCATTGGCATTCTTAAAAAATATTTGGTCACCTGCTTTTGGATTAGATTTATAATATTGATTCTTATTCTTATAATAGTTTGCTGAAAATCCTACTCCTGCTCCACAACTATTTAATGGTTGGCATAATAGTTCTCTTGCTCTATCTACTCCAAATGCTTGAACAAAGCACCAGTCTACAAATACATCACACCATGCAAATCCTTGTTTTTTTCCATTATAGAAATTTTTAATATTATCTAAATCTCTAGCATATTTAGTATAATTGTTTGCTCCTGCATTTTTAATCTTATCATCTAAATCTTTATTACTCTTTTTTTCTAAATAACCTTCTTCTTGCTTTGCAATAGAAATTACTTTATCTAATTCATTCATAATATACCTCCTATTCTTCAACTTCTGGTAAACCTGTTGCAATTGATGTAAGTAATGATAATAGACCTGCTAAAGCACTTGAAGATAGTACAAATAACCAATTTACATCTTCAATTACTAAAGCCGTACTAATACTTGCTACTGCAGTTTGGCAAATTGTTTTAATTGATCTAATTAAAGCAGCCTTCCAAAATCCTTTACTCATATTCACACCTCCTTTTTTAGAAACATAAATAGGCTACAATGTTTCATATTCATTATAGCCTACTGTTTCATTTAAATTTTCGCATATTTTTTCTATATCAGTTCAAATTCTATTGCTGTTAAGTAAATCATTTTATTCATGATGTTGTAATACATATCTTTTGTTAAATTATCATTCATTTCTGCAAATACTTGGTTATGTTTTTCAAAGAATATTTTTTCAACTGCTTCCTTATCTTCATCTGATAGGCTATTTAAGATTTTATCAATTTTATTGATTTTTTGAAGTGTTAATAGAATTGTCCTTGTTCTGATGTTGTTATCATTTTCTAATTCATTGATTATTCTTTTATTTTTTCTATAATCATATAATTCAGTTTTAACATAGTTTTTAATATGTAAAGGTAATTTATATCTTGTCATTTGTTTTCCCCTTTATACATCTTTATTCTTTCTTTTTTAGTCATTCCTAGATATTTTCTATCTAAAGGAATATGTATAAATACTCTTGGTTTAGTTTTAACTATAGGCTTTGTATCAATATCTTCCCATGCTCTTCTGTCTATTCCTTTTTTTCATTTTAACTCCTTTTTATTACCAAATCCCCCTGATATAACTACTTTTTAACTTTTTTCTTTGCTTTTTCAAAATATGGTGTATTATCTGGAAACTCTACACTCATTCTATTTATTGGGTACATTCCATTATAGCATTCTAATATCATTGCTTCTTTGTAAATATCTGAATCCACTTGGCTCATATAGTAGTAAAAATTAAAATCTTCATCAAATTCAAATAATACTACATCTTGATTTTCTTTTGTTCTTGCTATTAAATGAAATCTTTTATTATTAAATTGTTGCATTATTCCTCCACTATCTCTACTTCTTGATTTGCTAAATAAATTAAATCATCTAAATCTAAATCACATAACAAATCTAAACATGGTATTTTGCTTGAATACTCAACACCACAATAATTATAATTATCTTTTTTTAATTCATATATATTCCCATCATATTTAATCTTTTTAGGGAAGTGCTTTTCTTTAATAATCATATTTATAAAATCAATTAGTTTCATTATCTTCACTTCCTAACTTTTCTTGAATAAATGAAATCTCTAATGGATCACATTTTATTGTGATTACTTCAAGAGCTTCTGTTAAATCAATATTATATGTACTATAAGGTCTAACTTTAATATTTAATGGTTTTACATTAGAACTTATACAATTTTTTTGTTTCTTTAACCATTCATTCAGTTTGTTATTAATTTCTTCTACTACTTTATCTATTCTTTTTCTTTCTTCTTTTATTTCTTCTTCATATTCTTCCAATTTATTTTGTCTATATCTTTCTCTTGCTCTATCAGTAACATATTGAATATTCTTTTTTCTTGCTTTATCACTCATTAAAAAAGACCAGACATTTTTGTTTTCTTCTTCTAAATATTCATATCTTGCTTTTTTAATATACTCTTCTTCTTCAAGAATTTTTAATGTATTATTTATTTCAGCTCTTCTATTTTTTACTTCAATTTTATTTTCTTCAGTACATTTAATGTTTTCAATATCAGCAAGTTTTTCATCAACCATCGCACTAATAATATCAAGTTGTTCCATTATTTCAGGTAGTTGCTTAATAACCACCACTTTATCTATATCAAAATAATTATCTTTCATTTTTCCCCTCTTCATATAAATTAGAAAATATTATTCCTTCTATTCCACCTAGTAATATAGAACCCCAAAATAGTAAACAAATTTTATCTCCACATTTTCTTAATAAGATACTTCCTATTACTATGTTTAAAATAAATAATATTTTATTTAATATATTTAATGCTTTCATATTATTCTCCTTTTAGTATTTTTAATAGTTCAATAACTTGATTTTCTTGAAGTTCTCCACTTACAACAAATTCTGGATCAGTTGTATTTTCTTCTATATACTCTATTGCTTTATCTATTCTTTGTTGTAAACTCTCATATTTCTTGCTATCTTTAATTCTTCCAGAACAATCAGTTCTATTACAATAACATTCTTTTAATTTTTTATTTTCCTGAAATAATCTATTAACTTCTTTATCATATTCTTCTAATTTTTTAAAATAATCTTTTTCATTCATTTTACATTTGCCTTTCCAAAGAATTGTTTTTCATTTTCTACTCTAAATTCTTCACCTTTATCATTTTTTAAAATACAATATTTTCTTCTTTTATTTCTTGTAAGGTTGTATTTAACACTTCTTACACTTTTATTTAATAATTTAGCAAGTTCTTCTATGTTGCCTGTATCTATATATTTATCATCTTTAAATATGTAATAAAATTTATTTATAGACATATACAGTAACATTCCCTTCATTATCAATTTTAGTTCTAACATCATATATAGGTGTTACATTAACATATAATGTAGTTTCAATAATAGGTGGTTCTATCATTGTCCATAAAGTAATGCAGAACACTATTATTGCCATTCCTAATAAAAACTCTTTAAAATCAATTTTTTCCATCTTATTCACCATCTTTTGAAGCAATTAATATTGCCATTAATATAACTCCTAATAATAATCCAAATATAAATTCTATCATTGTTTATTCTTCTTTCTATATTCTTTTAAATACTCCATACATTCTTTTTTTAATCCGCTAACAAATATTTGTTTAGTATTTAATGAATGGTCGAGCCATCTGTATTCACAAACAGCCCAATTACCATCATTTCTTTTTAAAATCTCATATTCTAGTTTCATTATTTTCTATCTCTTTTCATTCCTTCTTTATCTAATCTTTTAACATATCTAGCATTACAAAGTTGTTCTCCATAAGTCTTAATTTGATAATTAACTATTCTTCTATATAATCTTGAATGATTTATATCTAATCCTTGATATTTTTTAAAGATATACTCTGAATTTCTAAATGGTATATCTTTTAATTCATTAAATAATTGTTGCTCCATTAAATTCTTTTTAAATTCTTCTTTTTTACTCATTTTGTTTATTCTCCTATCTTTCTATTTATTATCTCTATTAATTTTGGTTGAAATTTCTTTTTATTGGTATGAACTAAATCATGATGTGTTTTACATAAAGGTATGATATTTCCCATATAGGTTTTTCTTCCACAAGCCCCATATCTGATATGATGACATTGAACATAAGGGCTTCCACAAATTGCACAGCACCCATTAAATAGTTCTAAAGTCTTTTTATAGACCTCTTTATCTTTCATTGGTAACATTACCCCATTCCCTTTGTAATTGGCTCTCTAATAGCCTTAATTTAAGTTTAGTGGCATTAATATGTTCTTGATTAGTATTATACATAGTTTCTGCTACATCTCTTTTAAATCTTTTGTCTGCTACTTCAGGAACTCCAAATATTATTTGATTTATTAAACTTACAGGCATATCTTTTTCTAATCTTAATTTTAATGCCTCTTGTCTTAATGTTATTTTATATTCTCTTTCGGCTTCTGCTAATGCATTGCCTGTTTGTCTTAACTTCTTAATTGATATTGTTAATTCTTCCATCAACATTTGAATATCAGTTATTAAGTCCATCAGAATCACCTTCTAATATATTTATTAATCCATCAACTTCAAATAAATGTCTTTCCCATCTTGCACTTCCTTTTAATGTTTTAAGTGTTCTTACTGCTTTATTTATTTTGTTATTTGCTTTGAATAATTCTTTATCATATTCTTCTAAGTTCTTATATAATTTTTTAATTTCTTCATATTGTTCATGTACTCTATCTTTTAATTCTTCAAATTTGATTTCTGCTATTTCAGTTTGTTTTTCTGACATTATTTAACCTCCAACCAATATTTTTTATATTGAACTTTTTCACCGTATCTATTTGTAGTTGAAATCCATTCATCAGCAATATTATATTCAAGTCTTAATTGTCTAATATATTCTGATAATCTAGTACAACCTAATTCAGTAAATGCTTCAAATGTTGTAATTGATCCAAAATCCCTAATATACTTTAAAACTCTTTCCCTCATATTTCCTCCTATAAGTAATGCCAAGCCAACACAAATTTGTGCTAACTTGACATATTACAACTAATCTTCTTTTTTTAGTTCTTCTAATTTTTCATTATAAAGTTTTGGATTCACGTATTTAATAAATTGAACTATTGTAGTTTCATTTGATATTCTTAAATCATTCTTTGAATAACTTAAATCCGCATTATCTATTATTAAATGAATTAATGCATCTAAATTTACTTTATCTCTTGATAATTCCGCTAATGTTTTTGTATCTGCTAACATAATTTTCCTCCTTAAAATGGTAATTCATCATCACCTAATTCAAAACTAGGTGTAAATTCTTCTTCATCTTCTATTTTAGTTTCAATTTTAGTATCTTCTTTTTTAGTTCCTACAAATTCAATTTCCTCTGTAACAACTTCCATTCCATAATGTTTTACTCCATTACTTTCATAGTTCTTATTCTTTAATCTACCAATAACTGCTATTGGTTGTCCTTTTACAAAATATTTATTTACAAATTCTCCACTTTTACCCCAAGTAGTAGTATTTATATAATCAGTTTCTTGTTTTTCTCCATAGCCACTATTAATTGCAATAGTATAACTTGCTACAGGTGTTTTATTAGTTGTATATCTTAATACAGGATTATCAACTAATCTTCCTATTAAATGTACTTTATTCATTTTTATCACTCCTCATTAATCCAGTTATAATCATAATCCCCTTCTTCTGTTTGTTTATTATTATAGTATTCTATATTAGTATATATATTAGTATGTTTCAAATTTTGAAAGTCTGCCTCACATTTTTTGAAAGGCAGCCTTTCATTTTTTGAAAGGTTACTTTTTAAAATTCTGTTCCTTCCATCAAATTTTTTTATAAATAAATAATCTAATTTAAGAAGTTTGGCTATTGATGTTGATACCTTTGTTACTCCACATTGGCAGAACTCTGCTATATATTGATTACTAGCATAGCAGCCTTCATCACCTTTATCTAAACTGTCTATTTCAGTTAATATGATTTTATCAAGAGCATTTAATCTTTCATCAAGCCATATTTCTCTTGGAATCCATACTCCTTTAAAATCTCTGTTCATATTGTCCTCTAAACATCTATATCTTCTATTTCTTCTTCCGCATCAGATGTATAATCAGATAAATTCATTTTAATGTCATCAATAATATCTTCTAAATCCCAATTTTTAGGAACTTCTACATCTTTGAATGTGTATTTTACATAAATTGTTCCTGATATTTCTTTTGTTGGTTCTTCTGGTGGTTCTGGGTAATCATAAACCATTAAACTTGTTTCCATTATTTAACCTCTTTTAATATAGCAATAGCATCTTCTAATTGCTCTAAAGTCATATCTTTATTAGATTTAACTCCATAATGTTTATATATTTTATCTCTATCTACCATTTTTACATCACATAATTGGCTAAATTCTACCATTTTATTAAGTATTTGCTCTGATTCTTCTTCACTTGGTAAAACTATACCTGTTGCTAATTCTATTAATTTAATCATTCTTTCATCTTTTGTATTTCCTAATAACCAGTCAATATATTCAGATGGAACTTCTTTTAATTTTTTCCCTTTATGTTTTCCAAATGTTAATGTATAACTATCTGCTTCTTCTTGAGTAACCTCTTGATTTTGAATAGCATTTTGTACTTCTTCTGCACTTGCTACACTAACATCTATTCCAAATCCTGCTATTCCTAATGCTCTACCTATTGCACTTGTTTCACAGTTTTCTATGTATGAAGTTTTATTTATAAAAGAACTTTCTTCTTTTTCATAGGCTGTTCCTGTTGCTAACATTTTTCCATCTTCTGTTTTTACATTTGCTTTAAATACTACAACTCCATCATGATTTGATAGCATTTCAGTTTCTATTGTTCCTTGTGGGTAAACCATTCTAAATGCTTTAATTCTTTGGTTTACTTCTGCATAATCTTTTCCCTTAATATCTGTTGTTTTAATTTGTTCATTAGCAATTGCTAAATCTAAATATTTCATTTTAAAAAAATCTCCTTTATTTTATTTTAATTTTATTGGCTCTAATACAATTTTATCTTTATAAACTTTCATATAAAATTTTGTTCCAAACATTTCAATTACTTTTTTCGGCATCAAAATTCTATGTAAGGTTTTATCAACATTCTTTTGATAAATCAAAATAGGTTCATTAGTCATCTCTTTATCTCCTTCCTACTCTAAATATACTCCGTTTTGAGTAAATAGCAACTAAATTTTTAGAAAATTCTTAATGTTGTTATACAATTGATGTGAAACATTTCTATATATAAAAAAAGACTTAAGTCTTATATAATTGAGTTACGCAAACAATTAAACAAGAAAGGACTTAAGTCATGACAAGTATAACACAAAATAACATGAGATATCTACCTCATGAATTAAAAACAAGAATTCACGCAGTACAAACATATAGAAATGGTAATTCAATATCCTATGTATGTAGAAAATATCATATTTCGAGAACATCATTATGGAGATGGAATAAAAAATATGATGGTAATCCAGAATCATTAATTGATAAATCACATAGACCTATTTCAAAGCATCCGAACGCACATACTGATGAAGAAATACATTGGATTAAAAGCTATATAAGAAGGAATCCTCACATCACATTATGTGAACTATGGATCAAATTAAAAAGAAATAAGAATTATAAAAGACATATTGTTAGTTTATATAGATTATTAAGAAAAATTGGATTCTATAATCAAATACTCATCTCAGGAACATCTAAACGACCAATTAAACATTATGAAACTCCTAAAGAATTAGGTAAAAAATGGCAAATAGATGTTAAATACGTCCCAAATGAATGTAAAACAAATGATTTACCAATAGATCTTAGATACTATCAATACACTTGCATTGATGAAGCAACTAGAGAAAGATATTTATATTGGTATACAGAACATACTCCTGCAAATACAGTAGATTTTATTAAAAGATGCATTGAATACTATGGATATAAACCTGAAGAAATACAAACAGACAATGGAACTGAATTTACATACAATCAAGAAAAGATTAAAACACTACATCCAATGGATCGCTTATGTATCGCTTTAGGCATATATCATCACAAAATAAGACCAAGAACACCAAGACATAATGGAAAAGTTGAAAGAAGTCACAGAAATGATAACGAAAGATTTTATTCGTTTTTAACATTTTACTCATTAGAGGATTTAAGATATCAAGGTAGCTTATATTTAAAAAGATCTAATAACATACCAATGCAAGTATTAAATTATTTAACTCCAATTGAAATGAAAAATAAATTATTAAATCAATAAAAAATAACTAAGAATCACCTCAGTTATATTTTATATATTTATGTTTCACATCATTGACTAATATTCAAACTAAATTTTTAGAAAATTCTTAAAATTTTAAATAAAATGACTAGTTTATTCTAGTCTAAGCCTTTTTAGTTCCTCATTTATCTCTTGTTCAACCTTATTCAGATGATCTATTTTATTATTAAAATCTTTTATTAGTTCCTTTTTTTCTTTTTTAATTATTTTTTTATAATATATTAATCTTTTGATTTCCTCTTTATCCATTTTCTACCTCCTTAATTAAGAATACATTTGATTTATCATTTTTTAATTTTTCTACTTCTTCTGGAGTGTAATGGTTATTTGTAATAACTTATTAGAAAATTATTTTGATGAAATAATAGACAACATGGAAATAGGAACTTTATATAATGAAGAAACAGGAGAATATGATGAAGTTTACCAAACATTTATAGTTGATACTCTTGATGAATATTCTTTAGAAAGTCTTAAAGAATTAGAAGAAAGTAATGATGATGATTCTATTATATTAAGTTACATACCAAGTTTAGATTTACAAGTTTTATTAGTTACACACTGGGGAACTTCTTGGAGTTATGTAAATACAAATGTTAAATTAACTGATAATATAGAGGAAATTTAAGGGTATTTATTTACCCTTATTTTTCTGAATATTCAAACAAGGAGGATTATTTAAAATGATAATTAATAAGGAACAAATTACTATTGATAAATTTGAAGTAAGATTATATAATAAAACATATTTGATTTTAACATATGAAAAATCTAAAGATGGATTTACTGAATTTTATATAACTGAAAAAGAAAGTTGTATTGTATCTTTCTGCATAGGTTGTAAATATAAAGAAATAATACCAAGAATTGAAAGTTTTATAAAAAGATTTATAGATGAATGGGTTGATGATTATAATCAAGAAATTGATTTATTAGAGGATTATACAGGAGCATGATATGGCAAAAAAGTTATCAATTAGTCAAGCAAAATATGATAAAGAGAATTGTATTAGAATATCAATTAAACTTCATAAAAAGAATGATAAAGATATTTTAGATCACATTGATGAAAAAAATAAACTTGGCTCTATTAAAAAGTTATTAAGAAAAGGAATTGAGAATAGCAGATAAAGGCTATTCTTTTTTCATATAAAAAACTAGGATTAACCTAGTTCTATTTTTTACTAACTGCACCACATCTGGCACATACATATTTACCATCTTTTTTAGTCCATATATGTCCAAATAAAACACATAAAACTTTATTCATATTTATCTCCTTTCTATTTTTCTAATGCTTTTAAAATTGTAGGAAGATTAGTCAAGATACCCATTACTAACCAACTTAATGAAGTACCAAATATTGCATTAATTACTGCCTTTGCTTTTTCACCATCTTTGTTTTCAAGTTCTTGTATTCTTTTATCATGGTCTTTTAATTTTTCTAAAATTTCTTGATTACCTTCTTTTACAGCCTTTATAATTAAATGTTCCAATTCTCTATATTGTGTTACTTGGCTAACTTCCCCATTATGTACTTGTTCTTCCAATTTTGAAATCCTTTCATCTAATTTTTTTAAATATTCTTTATCTGTCATTGTTGCTACCCTTTCTATGCTTGTTCTATATCAGAATTATCATCATTTGTTAATTCATATGAAACTACTTGCTCTAAATTAGTGGTTTTCTTTACTAAATAGCAATGTACTGTTATATTCCAGAAATTTGCTTGATAATTTCCATTATTACTACAATATAAATTAGTACCTTGCCTAGAATAACCATAAGTAGTTTCTAATTGTATTTCACTTTCTTTGAATATTCTTGTTGATCCAATTTTTCTCATTGTATTATTAGACCAAGTATTGATTAAATTACTTTGAAAATTATTTAAATAAATACTTGCTTGATTATTATTTTGTGTGTGCATTTGTGCAGTTATTCTATATGCTCTTTCATAAGCACTTGGAATTGTAATACCTGTGAATAGTCCATTTATTAAATCATAACCATATGAACCTAATACTGCATTTTTTCCTGATGTTGTCATTTGGTAATTATCATATAAAACTTGACTACCTAAATAAATAACATCATCAATAGGAAAATAATTGCTCCATACACCTTCTTCTGTTAAAGGGAAACAACTAAATCCAGCTGAATTTAATATATAATCAAAATAAACTATTGGTAATCCTTTTTGTAAAGTTAATATATAACTTGTTGTACCAAGTTTATCTGTTAAAATAACTTTTACATTCCATTCATAAGTATTATCTGCTGTGAATTGAGTTTGAACATTATCTTGAATAGATGTTAATGAACCATAATTTGTATCACTAACTTTTTTTATTTGGTATTGAATAGTTATAGTATTTTTATTATTTAAACTTGAATAATCAGCATCTACATTTAGATTAGTTTCTGAATAATAGTTATTTACTCTTTGAAGTGTAATAATTGCACTTGGTAAAGACCATGAAAGCACTTGAATAGTTAAATTATTTGTAGTTTTATTACCTCTACTATCAGTTATAGTAATTGGTACTATTAAATTATTTGATACATCTATTGTTCCAATATTAAGAGTTAAACTTGAACCACTTATACTTTGAGTTGTTACAACTCCATTTACATTAACACTTACATTTGATAATGAAGCATATTTTAATGCAGTAGCATTAGTTATATTTATTTGAAGTGTACTCTTATTTTGAATTATTAATTGATTATTTTCTGTTATAGTAGTTGTTGCTGAATTGCTGTCTAAATAAGAACAATTAAATGTAGGATTAGCATTAACTATTGAAAAAGTTACTGCTTTATTTTGATAAAATGTATTTCCACTAATTACTGTTTTAACATAAAAATATACTGTTCTTGTATTTGATGTTGTTGTAGCCTGTCTTAATACATTTCTTTCAGCATCAGTTAAATTAAATGTATAACTTGAACCTGTTTTTGGTATATCTCTATATACTATATCATCACTTGAACCAGTTAATGATATACAAGCCTGTAATGATGTTGCATTATTTCCTGCTTGATTATTATATGTAATTGTAGGATTTTGAATATCAGTAAAATTTGGAGCAGAACTTATTGTTGCATATCTTGGTATATTATCTAATGTCCAAGTGCCACTATTTGTTGTTACACTTGATGTATAAATAGCAGTAGATAAAGATAAATCTATTGATTTTTTACCATCACTATTATGTGCAACTGTTAAACTTCCACTTACACTTCCTTTTGATGCAGGGAATGTTTTAGTATTATAACCTTTTCTTTCTATATAATAAACTTGAACTCCATTTATAACTACTGTAGTTGGTCCTGTTGAATAATAATTTGATGAACCACCTTCACTATATAAAGTCCAGTTTATTGTAGATGTATTAGTTGCTATATCTATTGAACTTGTGCAATATAATCTTAATTTTCTTCCTTGATAAGAATTTGCACTATATAATGTATAACTTGCCATTAGTTACCTCCTGCTACACTTACAAGACCTATACCATCATTTACAATAGTATTTCCATCATAAATTGTAATAGGTATAAATCTTAATTTATTACATAAAGTAATTTCTTCTTCTACTACTGATTTTTTTTGATGAAATTCATCACCATTTACCCAATATATAAGATTATTGTTTCTATCATAACCTGCAAAACCTACTGTATTATTTATAAGAACATATGAACCATCTACACCATACATTTTTAAACCATTTTTATTTAATTCTGCAATTAAATTATTAGTTTCATCATATACTTCAAGTTGTCCATTTTGATTTAAATTTGAACCTAATTTTAATGTTCCACCTTTTATAAGATTTGCAGTTAAATTAATTACATTTATTTGCTCCATATTTAATACATTATCAATTGTCCAAGCACTTGAAAATGTACCATTAATTCCTGTATTTGAAAATGCTATACCACCATTATTAATCATGATTACATTTGTAGCACTTTCTTTTGGTAATGTATCTACTACTAAAATTTTATCACCTTCATAGATTACATAAGAACTTCCTAAAGCATTCCAAATTCTATCTTGGGCTTGTTGTAATTCTTGTCCTAATGTAACTTGTAAACTTTGATTTGATTCTTCAATAGCCATTTGTGTATTACTTGTTATAGAATTTATTAATCCATCTAACTTTTGTGTAAAATTTCCAAATTCTATTTCAGTATATTTTTCTAAAATACAGTCATAAACATAACTAATTACATTTGTAGTTATATTTATACCTAATCTTTCATCTATTACTTCAACTGTATCTCCTATATCTGTAATCTTCTCTAAATTGGCTTTTAAAGTATAATTTACTTTTGGTATATCATTTGTATTAACATAATTAATTGCTTGATTATATAAGTCATTTAATAATGCTTGTGTATATTCTTCTTCATCAAGATTTCCATTATCATCTTGATAATCTTCTTCATTTATATTTTGTTCAAATGAAACTGTCTTTGTAAATGGAATATCATATTGAATATCTGATGTAACATAAACATCAGCAGATTGATCTAATTTATTTAATAATAATCCATCTTTACCAACAGGCATTAATTTTGTAACTACATTTTCCCAATTAGTTTGACAAGTTATATTTTTTAGATTTTTACCATATCTTACTACTACTCCATTATCTTGCCCTATTTCATTTTTTATCTTGATATTAAAGTTATCTCTTACTAAATGACCTCCCCATCTTTCTAATACAACATTTATAGCCTCATAGAGCGATTTTCTAACACATCTAAAGGAATTAGTACTATTTACATCAGAAAGTGTTGTAAATGGGCTTAAATCACTTGTAGCACTATTTAAATGGTCTAATGCATCATTACAATTTTTATCAACTACATAACTATCTTCAATTAAATAGTTTTTACTATCATAAAATATATGATAGCATTTAGCAGTTATTTTACTTCTTGTTGCAGTAGCACTTGATATTCTAAATGCTTGTTCTCCTTGTGGTGTAGGAACTACAAGTATATTACCTGCTACTATATCATTTATATAATCAAGAGAACATTCAAAATCAAGGTAGAAAGAGCCATTGTCCTCTTTATGAACTTTGGCTCTTAAAGGTATTATTACCTTATCACCATTTGAACTAAATAAAGTATCATTTATTCCGAATAATTTAATCATTTATATCACCTTCTTTTATGGTTCTACCCAGTCATCAAAAGTTGTAAATTCAACAAAGACAATTGCTTCATCAATCATTTGATTAAGAGCACCACTATAAATACTTGAACAATCTACTGATATAGTAATAGTGTTATAAATGCCATCAGGAGCCGTACATATGATATTTACAGGCAATTCACCTACTTTTTTATAAATTTTTTTATCATTATTACTGCCAGTGTATGAAATAATACCATCTACTTTTAAAATAGTTTTTATTTCATTATACGAAGTAAAAGTTCTCATATAGACTTGCATAAGTGAACCCATAGCAACATCAGTATCGTGTAAAATAAATCTATGAATAAAACCATACTCAACATCTGGTTCGATTATAAATTTCTTTGGTGTTGTTATTTCTTCATAAACAACATAATTATTATCTAAACTACTTTTATCTGCTTTAGTATCATTAAGTATTTTACCTTGTCTTGCACTTAAAACATAGTTACTAGCACTATTTGTAAGACTATCTGCAATTTTATCATCATCTAATATTTGATAAATATGCCAGTCAAATATCATAAGACCAGGTTCTTCTTGACTTTCTGTAATATCAATAAGTTCATTTTTAAATATAAAATTATTCATATTATTAGTAGTTATTAAAATAAAACTATCTCCCTCACTAAAATTACATAATGTAGGATTTGTTTCAGTTCTATTAAGTATAAGTAAATCACCTTTATTCATAGAATATTCTGCATCATCAATTGTATTATTTTCATATGTTATTGGATATGTTATTGTTACTTCACCATCAGCAACATATACACCATTTGATAAATCACCTAAATATGTATTTTGTGTCAATTTACTAATACCATCAATAGTTATATTACCACTTCCAAGAATATTATTACCATTTATAGTTTTAATGTTAGTTCCACTAACTAATAATGGTTGTTTCCCATTTAATAAAGTATCAACTTGAGTTTTATTATAATAATTACTTAAATCAATAGCAGTTGTTCCTATTAATTCCCAAGAATTATTTATATAAAGATATTCATTATATACATCTCCTGTTGATCCTCCACTTTTAGCAACTAAATAAATTGTTGTAGTTGAAATATCAGTTGTTGGTAAGCTTTGTACTACTTCTACTGAAAATGAAGTGAGTTGTCCTATTAAATTATTTACTTCAGTTTTAGTATAAGTTTCACTTTTTAAATAATAATTAGTTAAATCATTTACTAATTTTGTAACAAACCCACTATCGTTATTCAAATCACTTGTTTTAGTAGGTATTGTAGGTATATCATCATCTGTTATGAAACCACTATCATTTATTAATTCACTTGTTTTAGTTGCTCCACCATTATCTCCTTTTTCACCTTTTAACATTAATAATTTTACAAGTGTTTTATCAGTTAAATCTTTAATTTTAAATTGATTTTCAAAGCCAACTTGCACATTTGTTTCATCAAAAGTAAATTTAATTTCCATATTATTCACCTCTTGTAACATCTTGTTCTACTTTTAAAACACCTTTTAATATTGTATAAATATCACTATTTTTTCCTATTTCTAAATCATAAAAATATGAACCTATTTCAATGTTTTGTGTATCTTCTGGTGCAACTCTTACTCTATATTTTCCTGCTTCAACAACTGAAATTCCATCATTTAAAGATTTTTGAAATATATATTCTTCATCATCAGCATTTGCTTTACAAGAAAAATAAGCAGTATCTAAATTTGTAATTCCTTCTACTTCAAAAGCAAAAGCAAGTGTATCACCTCTTACCATACATAAGTTTAATTTTTTATTTGCATTCATTTTATTACCTCCTTAAATCCATCTTGAATAATTTTGAATTTCTATTTTTGTAATAGTTCCTGACCAACTAATTGTATTAAAACCTACATTTAAAACAAAATTATCATAATTACCTGTTACTTCTCTATTCATATAAGCATTAGTAGTAGGATTATAAGCATTCATATTATTTATATCTAATACTATTGATGTTGAAGTTTCTCCTAAATCTATAACAAATAATTGTTCATTATTTAGGCTTAAATTAATAGTTCCTGTACCTGTTATTGTTAAAACAGGTTTAGATATGAAATTACCATTATTTCTAATGTTAATAGAAGTTTGATTTGTTATAGTAAATGTTTTTTCAGATTCTACATTTGAATATTTAAATGGTTGAATATGCATTTTAACTGTTGCTTCTTTAAATCTTATTAATCTTTCAAAATCAATTTGATCTAAAATTTGATAATTATAATATTTATCTTCTTCATTTGAAAAAGTTACTGTTCCTGAACTATTAAAATACTTTATTACTTCATCAACATCATAATTTCCAAATAATCCTATTTTAAATTCTTTATCATATGCTCCATAACCTAAATATGTAACAATATCTCCATCTCTACCATCTATTTCTTCTATATTTACCCTTTGTTTAGGTTTAGAAATAGGTGGTAAATTTTGAATTAGTAAACCTGTTATAGTTTCACTACTGATTCCATTTAAAATTATATAATTTCTCAATTTTTACCACCCTTTCTATGTATATATAGCATCTTCTACTGTCTTTTTAACAAAACTTCCAACTTCTTCATCATCTAATTCTATTTTCATACCTTGTAAGGCATTTGTAAAGGCTTCTACAAGAGAATTATAGTTTGGTAGGGTATTTGTACCACTAGAACTATTTAAACCTCCATAAGAGCCGTTTAAATCGAAATTAGTAGGAATAGCATCTTGCATATCTGCTGTTACATTTTTCATTTCATCAGTAAATCCAACTCCAATACCTTCTGCCATATATTTTCCTACTTGGTCTCTGAACACTCTTGATGGTGAATGTATGCCTAGAGCCTTTTTCATACCATCTACTATACCTTTTGAAAAATCTTTTATTTTATCTTTAATCCAACTACCCATTCCTTTAATACCATTCCATAAACCTTCTACAATATTTTTCCCAATATCTGCCATTCTGCTTGGTAGATTTTTTAATGTATCTACAATTGCATTAAATGTATTTTTAGCCCCTTCTTTAGCCTTAGTTACCATATTAGAAGTAAATGTTTTTACTTTATCAATAGTTTGAGTTAAGAAGTTCCAAATTTTACTTGGTAATTGTGAAATAAAATTAATCATATTTTGTATAAATGTTCTTCCTATTTCTATTGCTTTATTTATAGCTTGACTACCGAAATTAGTAATATTAGTATAAGCATTTACAAGCCAATTCCAAATCTTACCTGGTAATTCTTTAAAGAAGTCTATTATATTATTAATAAAATCAGTTCCAACTTCTATTGCTTTATCTTTTACATTATTTCCCCATTCTGATACTTTGTTATAAGTATTTACAAGCCAATTCCAAATTTTACTTGGTAACTCTGAAAAGAATTGAACTATACTATTTATAATATTTGGAACTACTGTTGTAACCCAATTTAAGGCATCTTCACCAAATTTAATAATGTAACCTAAAGTTAAACCTATTGCATAACCAATTTTATATGGTAATTCTTGGAAGAATGTTACTGCATTTTGAATAAATTCACTTATTCTTTCAGGAATACTTGCTAAATAATCTACAAATGAATTAAAAGCATTGGTAATTGCATCTACAATATTTGAAAAAGTGGTTTTTACACCTTCCCATAAATTACTCCAAAAGTTTCTAAATCCTTCGCAATTGTCATATAGTAATTTAAATGCTCCTGCAAATGGATTAACTATTAGTAATAATAAACCTTGCCAATTATTTTTTATAAAATCAACTACTTTATTAAATACACTAACTATTTTATCTACTGCTTTTGAAACAACATCTTTTAATCCATTCCATAAACCTTTCCAAAAGTTTCTAAATCCTTCTGATTTATTCCATAATACAACAAATGCTCCAACTAATGCTCCAACTGTTGCTATTGCAATTCCTATTGGACCAGTCATAAATGTAAATGCAGTACCTAACATAGTCATTGCTGAACTACATAATCCTGCTACTGCTGGAATACCTGCTAATGTAGTTCCTAAAGTAATCATAGTATTTACAAATGTTGCAACTTTACCAACTGCCATTGCTCCAATTATTGCAGTTATTCCTCCAATTACTAATTCTTTATTATTAATAATCCATTCCATAGCATTTATAATTGGCTCTAATTCAGGAATTTCTTTTTTAATATCTCCCCTTTTAGCCCAAATTTCACTAATTGCTTGTTTAATTCCTTCAACAGTTTGTTTTATTCTTGGCTTTAGATTTTCCCAAGCAGTACCAATACTATCAATAAATTTATCAATTAATGGTCCAATTTCTTGATTTTCATCTGCTAAACCTGTTAATAAATTTTGCCATGCTGATTTCATAGAATTTACAGAGCCTTCAATTGTTGTACTTGCTTCTTTTGATGTAGTTCCTGCAATGTCCATTTTCTTTTGCATTACACTAATTGCATTTACTATATTACCAAATGACATACTAGAACTATC
>JAFRDD010000108.1 GCA_017404025.1 Clostridia bacterium | reverse complement strand
TATTGAAGAACTTATGGATAAAGAGAATAATTTTGATGACAAGAAATTTCTTGAATATCTTAATAGTAAAGAGTTCCAAGAAAAATGTAGTCTCAAGAATTTTAATTTTAAAGATAAAAATATTTGATAAATTCTTATGAATAATGTAGGAGTTATTTCGATGGGAATCAAAACACCCATCATCCGCGAAGGAGATGATCTTGTAAAGATTGTTGTTGATTCTGTTTTAAAAGCAACATATGCAAATACAAGATATGATACTGTTGATGACAAGACTACTAAGGCAGGCTGGAGAACAGAAAGAGTAGATACGTACAGCATTAATGACAAGGATGTAATTGGTATTACTGAATCTGTTGTGGCAAGAGCTGCTGGTAACTATGTAACAGTAGATGAAATAGCTGATGAATTAAGAAAGTATAACCAAGATGCAATTGCAGTATTGAATCCTATCTATTCAAGAAATAGATTTAGTATGATTCTTAAAGCTATTGCAAAAGCTGCAGGAAAAGCAGTATACATTTATATGCCTGAATTTGATGAGGTTGGCAATCCTTCCGGAGTAAATCAATTTACTGGTGTAAATATGATGGAATATTATAGAGAACTTGTAGAAGCAGAAGGAAAGGAATGCCGCATCTATGATGAAACTTCTTGGAATGAAAACAAGTTTAAGTATTGTCTTACTATTTATTGCGGGCTTCATGATTATGAGCAATGGAAAGCTGATTATGGAGATGATACACATATTACATTAGCAGATGTATGTTCTGACAAATGTGAATATGGTTTGCTTGGTTCTAATAAGGCAAATGAAAATACACTTAAACTTTTCCCAAGCAAGAAATCAGCTCAAGAACTTGTTGAAAAGGTACAGGCTAAGATATATGAAAAGACAAACAAGTATGTTGAAGTAATGGTCTATGGGGATGGATGCTTCAAAGATCCAGTTGGCGGTATTTGGGAATGGGCAGACCCCGAGACAAGCCCTGCATATACAGTTGGTCTTAATGGTACTCCTAATGAAATTAAGATTAAAGCATTTGCAGATGACCAGTTTGCAGAATTGACTGGTAAAGAACTTGACAATGCTATTAAGAATACAATTAAAGAAAACAATATGAATCTTGTAGGCAATATGGCTTCACAAGGTACAACACCAAGAAGATATGTTGATTTACTTGCTTCACTTATGGACTTGACTTCAGGTAGTGGAAGTAAGGGAACACCTGTCATTCTTGTAAAAAATTATTTTAATACTTACGCAGATTAAATTATGGCACATATATTTCTAAATGATGATCAAAAAAAGATTGTAGATTCATTTAACAATCTTATGCCTTGGGAAAAAGGTGATCTTATAAAACATATTGTTGAACATGAAATGACTGAAGATGAAATTGAAAAATATTTCATTGAAGGAACAGGATATGTTAAGTATGATGACATTGACTTTGTAAAAGAAGTTGTTGATAATCATCTTGAATATGATGTATTAGATGAATTTTTCATTGATTATATCTGTGATTATATTCTTGATAATAGTGATTCTCAAGATGCAATAGAATATATCATAAGGCATGCATATGCAGAAGATATAGCAAATGGAATAAGCTCATTAAGTTCTGATAGCATATTGGAAATATTTAAAGCACTTTGGAAAAATAATAAAGAAGCTTGTGAAAGGATTTTAGATAACATTACAAAATGACAGACACATATAAAAAATTTAAAGAATTTATTGAGTCACCAGAAGGACAAAAGTACATTGAAGAGACAAGAAAACATTATGCTTGGCTTGACAAATGGAAAGATGAAAAGCTTGCTTGGTTTGATTCAATAGGACCAGAAAAAAGAAGTCATTATATTCAGAAAGTAATTGACAAATATAGTTCTAAATCTTATAAAGATAGATGGTACAATAGAGGATGCTTTCCTCCTGAAGAACTATACTTCTGGATTTTTGATTATGCTTATAAGTATGGTAAATGCTGGAGAGCATTATCTGAAGAGGTAGGTCCTGGTTATGATTCAAAATTCGTATTTGACAATTGGAAAGTAATTCTTTATAATGGGCAAGGAAGTGTAGTACATGTTAGACATGTTACTGATGCTGACATAGAAAAAGGTCCTGATGAATATGCTCAACATTGGCTAGGTCATGAATATGATAATTCTTATTGAGAAGAGGTTTTAAAACCTCTTCTTTTGTTTTTATTTATAATCTATATGATGACTTATATAACCGTGAACAAGGAAAGATCTACTATATGAGATGTCAGAAAATTATGTGATAATTTGTTTAAATTTTTTATGTTGGTGATATATAGAGGATTTATTTTTATATATAATTAAATGTGATTTATTTGGAGATGGATGCTGTTATCACTTATGTTGATATAACTGAGCGTTTTAAGAAAGATTATAACATATATTGTAAGAAGAACTTACAGCTTAATAGATTTAGAAGTTACGGTGTATTAGATTTGCAGATTAAGCTTATTAGAAAATATATGCCTTATATAAAGAATATATTTGTAATAGTAAGTCATGAAGAACAAGTTGAAGGAATAGACTTAAGTGATGCTAAAGTAATAACACATGACCAAATAATTCCATCTGCATATATTCCTTGTTTCAATTCATGTACAATTGAAATGTTCATATGGAAGATTCCTGGATTATCTGAAGAATTTGTTTACTTCAATGATGATACATTTGTAATTGATAATGTGCATCATACAAAATGGTTCGTGAAAGGAAAACCATGTCTTAATCCAAATATTCATGATGTTAATAAATATGAAACAAATGTTTATAAAAAGAATTGTGAAAAAAGTACAGAAGTAATTACTTCATTATTAAATACAGATAAATATAAAGGCAAATACATCACACAAGCTCATATAGCAAGACCATTTTTAAAATCAACATGTGAAACTGTATTTAATAAAACAATTATACATATTCAAAGAAGTCTTACAAGAACAAGACATAGTAAAAATCTAAATGCTACATTATTTAATGATTATGACTATATTAGTGGTAATTATTATAATATTGAAAATAATTATGCATATTTACGAACATATGAAAATGATGAAATTGAAAGAAATATTATAGGTAAAGAATATCCATTAATATGTATAAATGATAATGATACATTTATAGATTTTAATGACTTTAAATCAGAACTTAGAAAAAATCTTCAAGATAATCTTAATGGAAAAGTATATGATAAGCCTATCAAAGAAAAAACAAAAATATTAAAAATAACTGATAAACTTATTGTTTCATTTACTTCTTGGCCAAAAAGAATTCAATATTGTAAACATACTATTGACTTAATGATGAATCAAACAATTGTTCCAGATAAAATAATTCTTAATCTTTCAGAAGATGAATTTCCTAATAAGAAATATGATTTACCAATTGAACTTGTAAATGAAGAAATAGATAATGATAAATTTGAAATTTATTGGGTTAAAGAAAACACAACAGTTTGGAAAAAAATAATACCAACAATGGATAGATTTCCAAATGATTTAGTATTTTCAATTGATGATGATATTGAATACCCATCTAATTATATTGAAGAAATGTATAAAACTTATTGTGAAAATAATAAGTTATATCCAGTTGTTGGATATGAATTTATGATTGATAACAATCTTTGTCATTCTGGTCCATTTACATTAACTTCTAAAAAATTTTATGGGGATTTATTAAATAACATATATAATGATTTAATACTTCCAACTATACCAAATAAGAAATGGCAAAGTGATATTGTATATTATAAAGTACTTAATACTTTAGGATATAAATATATTAAATGTAATAAAATAAATGGAAATTCACTTTATAGTGATTCAGATTTAAATAAAGAAAATAGATATTCGATTTGGAATAAATTATTCAAAGATAGTAGAAAAGAAAATGTTAAATTGATTGATGAATATTTAAAAAATCAAATAAAATATACTGATAAAAAACTTATAGTTTCATTAACATCATATCCAGCAAGAATTAAATATGTTAAAGATGTTTTAGAATCTCTTATTAATCAATCTGTATCATTTTCATTATATCATATTGTACTTGTATTAGCTATACCTGAATTTCCAAATAAAGAAGATGATTTACCGAATGATTTAGTTGAATATATTAACAAATATTCTAATGAAATTGAAATACTTTGGTATGAAAGAAATATTAGGAGTCATAAAAAATTAATACCAACATTAAAGCAATATCCTAATAATCCAATACTTGTATGTGATGATGATATATATAGACCAAATGGTTGGATTAGAATGTTTTTAGAGGACCATGAAAAATATCCTAATGATATAATTTTTGGAACTTCTTCTTGGTATTTTGGTAATGATTATAAATTAAAAAGATTTAAACAATTTAAATGTGAAAAATCAGGTAGTATAAATAATTTACCAGAACAAATATTTAAAACAGCTAAACCAGCAAATGGATTAGGCGGGTGCTTATACCCAGCTAATACATTTACAGATAAAAGATTTTTTGATGAAAATTTATTTATGAAATTATCTCCTACATCAGATGAATCTTGGCAATATTGTTTTAATATAATGGATAATAAAACTTTTAGGCAAACATCAAAAATTATTGATTATAGTAAATATTTTTTAGATGGAACACAAGAAATACCATCTTCTTTACATAAGATAAATAATTATACAGAAATTAATGATAAATTATTTAAAGAATTTCCTAAATTTAAAACAATGCTAAATAAAAGAATGAAAGAATTTATTGTAGCATTTACAACACATGGAGTAAGAGTAAAGTATATAAATAAAACATTAAATAGTTTATTAAATCAAACATTAAAACCATATAAAATAGTTATTACTATACATAAAGATGATGAACAATATATAACAAAAGAAACATATGATTTAATAAAAAAATATAAATT
>JAFRDD010000107.1 GCA_017404025.1 Clostridia bacterium | reverse complement strand
GAGTGTTGGCAGAAATTATTTGATTTTGAACATTTTTCATTTTTCTCCTTTTAATTATTTTCCACAGTTTTTTTCATGTTAGTGATATGAATTTTATTGCACTAATGATAGAATAGAAATCCATTTTGTTCTCTTTTATCAGATTAAATAATCTTATTAGGTTATAGGATGCTATAATAGTATACATTAGGTTTTGTACCTTTTTTAAGCCTGTTATTGGTATGTGGTCGTAGTTGTAGATTCTTTTAAATGTTCCGTTATGTGCTTCTACTGTCTTTGAACGTTGTTTATATTCTTTTATTCCATCTTTAGTGGACATTAATCTTTCTGTTTTGTATGTAACTTCGTGAACATATCTTGTAATTGTTCTGTGATTAGTTTTGTAGCAGGTTTTTTTGTCTTTGCATTTTTTGCAGGCTTGGTAATTTGAATAGATTAGTTTGATTTTATTTCCGCCTCCTTTTTCTTGAGGTGCTGGATATGCTCCATCAAGAGTTAATTCTTTTTTATTTGGACAAATGAAAACATTTTTATATTCATCAAAAACAAAATAATCTATAGCAAAAGGATTTTCAGGTGCATTACCTGAATTTTGTCTATTTTGCTGTTTTGTTGGAATTAAAGCAGTTATACCTAATTCTTCGAGAAATGTCAGGTTTGCTAGTGTTGAATATATTGTATCCGCGCTAATTTTATTGGGTTTAGTGTTTAAATTAACGAGGATTTGTTTCATTAATGCTGGAATTTGATAATGATCTGTAGGATTTTGAACTGCATTAACTCCACAAATTAACTTTGATTTTGTATCAGTACCTAATTGAATGTTATATGAAAATTTAGGGTACTTTTGTCCTTTATCTTTAATTTTCATTAATCTTGCATCATAATCATTTAAAGCAAGCGATACTTGACCAGAATAATCCAACAAACGCCACCAATGAAACAAAATATCTACTTTTTCATCATCCGTAACTGATTTATCCTTTAAAAATTTTCTTGCTGTTCTTCTAAGCTGTTTAATTTCATCTTTTGACAATTCTTCAACCATATAATGCTTTATTAACAAACTAATGTCTTTTTCTTTGATTATATTAAAAGGTGAATTATATGCTTTTTTTATTGTACCATCAATCGCAATATGCTCAAAATCAGTTAAACCCAATTTATTGGCCACAATAAGAATAAAACTAATAATTAACCGATAAATTGGTTGAAAATACTTACAATAATCCCTAATTGTCCTATCGCTAGGTTCAATACCTTGTGAAATTAAATTGTATAAATGATTGTATTTTGCATTATAAGCCAAAACCACAGTACTTGTTATTTTATTCATATAACCATAAAAAATTAATTTAATCATATTTTTAAGTTCAAATGGCGGTTTTCCTACATTTGAAGTTTTTCGCTCAATTTTAAAGAAATTAAAAGCACCATCAACAATTACTGATGCAAAATACATAAGCTGAAATTCATTCTCCATTCGACTAATTTCCATACCATTATCTTTTAAAATTTGATTATCCAACATCATTCTAATCAAAAATCCATAAATTCAATCATATAACCATAGAATAAACTATAATTACTTATATATTTGTAATTTATAATATAAATAGATTTTAATAACTTATAGTTAGAATAAAAAGTAAATAATTAATATTATTAAAAATAATGAATTATTAGAATAGTATATATAAATTTAAGAGAACATTATGAATAAATTAAAAAAATAACAAAAAAATAGGGTAAAAAAAATTGAATAATCTTAATTGAACAAAATTTAATAAAAATGTTAAAAATTAGTAAAAAATTGAACAGTAATTAAAAATTAATAATTTCTGCCAACACTC
>JAFRDD010000106.1 GCA_017404025.1 Clostridia bacterium | reverse complement strand
TATACCTTTATTACTCCTCCATTTGCAATTGTATCTGGTATTGTAGCTGGGTCTGTTCTTACAAAATGATATCCATCACCACATTTATTTGTTGTATTTATCTTAGACTTGTCTACTGTTAAGATATGTGGCTCAGATAATTTTACTGTTGCTGTTTCTATGTCTTCTGCAACTTTTTCATTTTCCTTATAATACTCTACTGTATAACTTATTTCTTCTGTATTTTCTTCGTAATATACCTTTATTACTCCTCCATTTGCAATTGTATCTGGTATTGTAACTGGCTCTGTTCTTACAAAATGATATCCATCTCCACATTTATTTGTTGTATTTATCTTAGACTTGTCTACTGTTAAGATATGTGGCTCAGATAATTTTACTGTTGCTGTTTCGATATCTTCATCAACTTTTTCATTTTCTTGGTAATACTCTACTGTATAACTTATTTCTTCTGTTTCCTCTTCATAATACACTCTTATTATATTTTTACTTGCATCTTCTACTATTGTTAGTGGTAAATCTTCTTCTTCTCCTTCTGCATTTAATATTTTTATTCCATCCTCTTGTAACTTATATCCTTCTCTTGTATTTTCTTCTATTTTACTCTCTATATCTGTTAATTCTACTGTTTCACCTATTGCTATATTTTCTATTTTTTCTTCTTTCTCTTTTGTTCCTTCATAATAATATTCTATCGTATAATTTGATGTATATATTTTATCTTCTGAATATAATTTTAATACTGGTATTACATCTGTATCTGCTGTTACTTTTACATTCGTATTTACCCATGTTGGTAATTTTGAATCTGCTTTCATTTCTGGCTCTGTTGATAATACTAATTTTTCTCCATTTCCTGTTCCATCTCCTGTTGCATATTGTTGACTTTTTCCATTTATTTTTCTTAATGTTCTTGTTCCTACTCCTGAATTTGTATTTTCTATTGTTCCACTTAGCTTTGTATAATTTGTAGTTGTTCCATTTGTTCCTGCTATTGCTGTTGTTCCTTTTATTAGTGGTGAATTTGGATTAGCATTTCCACTTTGTCCTATTGTTAACGTACCATTATTTTCTATTGCTACTCCTTGTTCTGATTCTATTACAGAACACTCACTTGCTTCCCATTCATTTGCATCTTCATAATCATTTACTATTAATGTTCCATTATTTACTATTGTTGCACCTTCACCTTTGTATCCTAATCTTTGTCCATGTAATATTAATGTTACTGTTGCATTAGATGGTATTGTCGCTGTTCCTGTTAATATTACATCTGCATTTATCTTTATTGTTCCTGTTTTTCCTGTTGAATTTGCTATCATTTGTATAGCTTGTTGTAAACTTGGTATATATTCTCCATTATATTCTATTGTATTTTCTACAGTTGTTTCTATTCCCAATACTGCTTCTGTTTCTGATCCACTTGGATATGTTACTACATATTTATCATCTGTTCCTAAAATTACTGGTGTATCTGATACTGTTCCTGCTATCGCTGAAGTTTCACCTTTTATAATACCATCATAAAACTTAAATGTATTTGCATTTTGTAAACCATATGTTTTTCCTATTATTTCTGGATTTGTTAAACTTGGTGCATTACTATCATTTTCTCCAAGTGTAAGTGTTCCTGAATTATATATTCCTATACTTGTAGTTGATTCAATTTTTCCACTTATAACATTAGCTATACCACTATTATTTAATCCATTACCATTTGTTCCTGTTATTGTTGCATTCTTTATAGTAATATTTTTACTATTTAATACTCCTGTTGCTCCTGTTATTGTTCCTCCAGTTATATTTACTGTTCCTCTAGAATAACTATAAATTCCATACCTATTTCCAACTATTTCACCTGTTTCAACATTTACTGTTCCATTATTTGAATTAGAAATTCCACTTTCATTAGCATTTATTACAATTGAATTATTATTATCTGCTTTTAAGTTTACAGTTCCATTACCAGCATTAACAATCCCATCATATCTCCCCGAATTGATTTCTCCGCCATATACATCTACTATACCATTATCATTTCTTATAGATGTATAGTCAGAAGTATTTAATATCCCCCCTGTCACTTCTAGTTTTCCACTAACATTATATATTGCATATGCCCTATTTCCAGTTATACATCCAGTTCCTCCAAAATTAATTGTTCCTTCACTAGCAATATTATATATTCCATAAGACTCGTCATTACGTGTAGTAATTGTTCCCCCTGTTATTGTAACTCTCCCTGCTTCTATGTTTCTAATTCCAATAGCTTTTGCATAAGTATTTGTATTTTCTGTAATAATACTTCCATCTGTCATATTTATAATTCCATTATTAATTATTGCATTTGAACATGAATTTGTTGTTTTTATTGTTCCACTATTTATATTTAAATTTCCATTGTTCGTTATACAATTTAAATAATTACTACTATTTCCACTAATTAGTTTCAATTTAACTTCTACATCTTCTATTGTTAAATTATTACCTACTTCATTTTTTATTATGTTATTTCCATAACCAATTATTTTTCCTGGATTTTCCACTAATGGATCTTTAATAATAAGTTCTCCATTATTAGTTATAGCATTTTCATAAGCTCTTGTTTTTATTGTCTTACTATTCAAATTTAATGTTATTTTTCCATTTTCAGAAGTTGATACTTCTGTACCTGTAACTATCATTATATTTTTTAATAATGTTATTTTTCCTTCTTCTCCACAAGCTGAAATTGCACTTTCTAAATTATCATATGTATTTGTTTCGTCATCTCCTACATAAGCAACATTTTCTGCCACACCTAATGTTGCTATTTCATATGTTTCATCATAATTTAATACAACCTCTTTATTTTGTTCAATCTCATTAACTATTCCTATTATTGTTTCTTGTTTTCCTTTTAATGTTCCATCATAATAATATAATTTTCCATCTTTGTTTTCATTTCTTAATGCATATTCTGCTGTAATTATTGGTGTATCAATCACATTATTATTTTTTTCTCCAATTGTAATTGTTCCTGTACTTATATTATTTATTCCTATTTCTGTATTTGATGTTATTTCTCCTCCTGTAACAGTTACACTTCCTGTTTCATTATTTATTATTCCTGTTTTAGTTGCATTTATAGTTCCTCCAGTCATAATAATTTCTGCACTATTGTTATTAGAAATTGCTTCTTCTTTATTGGATATAATAGTTCCTCCTTTTATTTCAACACTTCCATTATTATTATTTTCTATAGTTTCAACTAAATTTGATGATATCGTACCATTATTAATAGTTATACTTCCTGTATTTCTATTCCATATTGCAGTCATATATGCATCAATAGTTCCTTTATCTATTCTTACTGTTCCAATATTTTCTATTCCATACTGTCCATATATTAATTCAACATCTTCTATTATTATAGTACCATTTTCTTCATTATATATAGCTCTACTATATTCATAAGTTGTACTTATTTTTCCACCTTTTATTGTTACTGTTCCTGTTCCTGTATTTGAAATATCTATACTCTCTCCTGAACCATAATTACTTGAGTATACATTTCCTCCTGTAATAGTAACACTTCCACTGCCTGTATTTTTTATTCCAAATCTAGGTCTTTTCTCTCCTATAGTACCTCCAGACATTTCAACAGTTCCTTCATCATTATTTACAATACCTGTACTATAATAATTATTCCCATTTATAACTCCATCTGTCATTCTTACAATACCACTATTGTAATTCTTTATCGCTATATCAGATATATTATATCCTCCAGTATTTTCTACTGTTCCTCCAGAAATATTTACTTCACCATTGCTATTTATAATTATACTTCCTGTACCATTAGATATAACTGTACCTCCTGTTATATTTACAATTCCAGTATTATCTATGTTATAAGAATAATTTTCCAATGTTTGTATACTTCCAGATTGAACATTTAATGTCCCATTATTTTTTATAAGAACATTTATATTATCTGAAGCTCCTATCTTTTTAGAAACTATTTTTCCATTTTGTCCATCTGATCCATCTATTATAGAAAGATTATTATTATTTATAATTGCGTCTTGATTTCCTACATTAATAGTATAACCATTCAAATCTAAAGTTATATTTTTATCAAATACTATAGAATCATTATCTTCAGTAATTGTAATACTATCTAATATTGTTATTTTATCAGTTGCTTGAGCTACATTTACAGCCTCTGCTAATGTTGGATAAGTAGTATCTCCCGTACTTTCAACTTTTGCAACTGGTACAACTTCTAATACAGACACTTCATTTCCTGATCCTATATCATAATTTTCATTTTCACCATTTTTGTATACTTTTTTTGAATATCCTTCTTCTATTTGAGTAATATTTCCTAATACAGATTTATTTACTACAGATTTAATTATACCATCATAAAAATACAGTGTTCCATTTATATTATTTATACCGCCACTATTACCTATAATTATAGGAGTATAAATCACATTACCATCTTTACTTCCAACTGTTATAGTTCCTGTTTCATTTCGTATAGCATATATAACACCAGTTATTGTTCCTCCTGTAACTTTGACAACTCCACTTATATTAGATATACCAGCATTATAATATGAACTATAGCTTCCTTGTGATATCGTTCCTCCTGTAACTTCAATACTTCCATTTGCTTCATTATATATTCCTTTATAACTACCAGATACACTTCCGCCACTAACTTTTATAGTTCCTGTGCTATTATTATTTATTCCTATATTATATGATTTTAGTGTTCCTCCATTTATAGTTACTTCTCCTGTAATATTATAAATACAATATGAATTATTTACACTTATACTTCCTCCTGTTACTTCTACTTTTCCATTAGCAAAGTTTTTTATTCCATATGAATAAGCTTGTCCACCATTAGAATTGGTAATTATACTTCCAGATATTAATTTAACTGTTCCAGAACTCAAATTTTCTATTGCATTAGAATCCCCTTTTTTGGTTTCTACTGTTCCTCCATTAATTTCTACTGTTCCTGTTCCTACATTACCTATTCCTTTTGCATACGAATTATATATTGTAACTTTTCCTCCTGTTATTTCTACTGTTCCTTCTTCTTTATTGTTTATACCATATCCATATCCTTCATAATATTCAATATCTCCTCCTGAAATTGTTACTGTCTTACTATTATCTATAACATATCCATATCCAGAATTAGTTAAAGATTGTTTGATCAATTTTCCTTCTGTTGTTAAAGTTCCTTTATTAACTATAGTAACTAAATGAACATTTGAATCATAATTTCTTTGTTTAGAAATTATAGTTCCTTTTTCAATATTTAAGATTTTATTTTCTTTATTTTCTATTATACTTTTACCATATCCACTTATTATTCCAGATTCTTCATCACTTTCATCAGTTATAGTTAATTCACCATTAATATTTATACCTGGTTCTTTATTATAAACACGTAAATCTTTTCCATTTAAATCCAAAGTAATTTTCGCATTTTCTGGTATTTCCACACCAACTTCTTTTATTATTGCTATTTTCTTTAAAAGAGTTATTTTGTTTTCTTGACTGCACGCTATAATTGCACTTTCTAAACTATTATATGTATTTGTTTCATCCTCTCCTACATAAGCAACTTTTTCTTGATGTCCTAATCTGGCTATTTCATAGCCTTCTTCATCACTTAATATTATGTCATATCCATTTTCTATATTTTGTATAACTCCTCCTATTGCCTCTGTTTTTCCTTTTAATTCTCCATCGTAAAAATTCACACTTGCATTAACATTATCTATGTAAATTCCATAACCTTCACCAATTATAGTAGGTACAAAATTGACATTTCCATCTTGTTTACCTATTGTTACTCGACCTGTACTTTTATTATATATTCCACTTCCAGTTGTACTTGTAACATTTCCTTCTAGTATTTCGATATTTCCAGTGCTAAGATTTGCTATCGCATCTGAATTTCCTATAATGTCTCCATTTGTAATATTTACATTTCCTGTAGCAGCATTTTGAATTCCATTATTTTGTCCTGATATAGTAGCATTTTCTATATTTATATTTCCACTATTTGAATTTAATATACCATTTTTTTGAGCAGTTATATTAATTTGCTTATCATTGTCCTTTTTTAAATTTATTGTTCCAGTACTATAATTATAAATTCCTTCTCCATTTGATATAATTTCTACTTCAAATATATTTACTGTACCAGTATCATTTCTTAAAGCTGACCAATTTGATAATGTTTTTAAAGTTGCACTTCTAATTTCAACTATTCCGGAAACATTATATACAGAATATCCACTACTTGCTGTTAAATTTGCATTATTTAATATATTTATCTTTCCTTGTGCATTATTATATATGCAATAGCTAGAATTACCAGATGTAGTTGTCTCTCCACCATTAACTACTATATTACCTGTACTTGAATTATATATAGCATGTGAACTACCACTTAATGTTTTTATGTTTGAATTATTTACTGTAATATTACCAGTATTCCAATTTACTACTGGATATGAACTAGATGACTTTGCTGTAATATCACTATTATTTACAATCATTGTGCAAGAACCAGAATTGTTAATTCCATAAGAATTTGAATTTTCTAAAAGAATATTTGCATTATTAATTATTACCCTCTCATCATCTTCAGTACTTCCATTTTGCTTGTTACTACTATTTTGTATAGCCCTTTGTGAATTAGCCTTTCCTACTATATTTAAATTATTTATAATACTATCTCCGTTTCCGTCATTTAGTATTCCTATATTATATGTGCCTAATAACTCTATCTCTCCTCCTGTCGTTTTTAAACTTCCTAAATTTTTTATTGCATTTAAAAAGTTATTACTTCCTCCATTTTTATTTACAACAATTTTTCCACTTGTTAAAGTTAGCTCTGCACCTTCTTCGTTTTCTATTATTCCATATGTAGAACTTTCTATTTTTCCAGTACCTTCTTCACTATTATCTATAATTTCCATTTTACCATAGTTTTTGAAAATATAATTTGTTGCTGTACTTGTAATTGTATAATTATTTAAATCTAATTTTATATTTTTTGTATTATTTACTTCAATTGATGCACTTCTTGTTATATCTGTTACTATATCTATTTCAATTTGATCTGCTGGTGTTCCTTTTATATTGTTTGCTGCTTCTATTGCTTGTTCCAATGTCGTATATCTTGTTCTTCCTATTACTGCTTCTATTCCAGATATTCTTGCAAGTACTGTTTTAAATCTTTCTTCTCCTTCTATTAAACTTGTTGCAGGGTCATAAGCTAGTGGTGTATTTGTTATTGCCTTATCTACTACTTCTCCTTCTATTATTGTTTTTCCATTAGTTGTAGTTTTTCCTATTAATATACCATCATAATAACTAAATATTCCTGTATTATTTTGTACCCCAGAATTATTTATTGCTTCTGCTGATTCTGACTCTATTATAGGTGTTACTACACTTACATTCCTGTCATCTTCTCCTAGTATAAATGTAGAATCACTTGATATTTCTACTGCATTATAGTTTTTACTATATATTTTTCCATATTGTCTTATACCTTCTATAACTTTTGATGAATATTTACTTTCTAAACTTTCTACTAATTCATTATCTTCTATTTTTTCTGAAATTGAATATTTATTATCTACTACTGTTACATTTGAATTTACTAAATTTACTGTACTTCCATTTTTATTTTTGCTTCCTATTGTATATCCATTTAAATCTATCTCTATATTTTTATTATTTATTCTTACTGTTTCATCTCTTACATCATTTACTATTTGTACTAATGTTTTTTCTGAATTTTTTGTTAATCCTTTTTCATTTATTGTTGACATTAATTCTGATAATGTTGTATATTCTGTTCCTATTAATTCTGTAACTGGTGATTCTAGTATTATTGCTACTACTTTTACTTTTATATTGCTTACTTCAAATGAAACATGATTTACATTTCCTGCTTTATCTTTTGCCCATATATAATATGTTCCATTTTTTGCTATTTCTTCTATTTGCTTTTCTACTTCATTTACTGCTTCTATTTGTGTATATTCTTCTGGTTCTTCTTCTTTCTCTGTCATTGCATATGCTACTATTCCTGATGCTCCATATAATTTATTTTCACTTTCTGTTATTTCTACTTCTACACTTGTTTCATATTCTGCTTCTTCTGTTTGTGTTGTTACATTTATATTTGGTGCTAATTTATCTATATTGTTTACTGTTATTTCTGTTATTTCACTATATTCTCCTGTTTTGTATTTTGATTTTGCATATATTACACAATTATTCTCTGCTACTATTCCTTCTTCATTATCATATAATGTCCAGTCTGCTTCTTCTTTTTCTGCTATTTCTTCTTGTGTTAATCCATCTATATTAGCTGATTTTATATAATATATTTTTGCATCTGCATTTCCATTTATTTTTATTCTATTATTATTGTCTTCATACATAAATATTGCTGTTTTCTCTTTTGATCCATCTGTCGTTGTTTCTTCTCCATCAACTATACTTGTTATCTCTTTAACATATCCCTCAATGCTTCCTTCGCTACTTGCATCTATTTTTATTACTGACTTTTTAAAAGTTGAAACATAATTTTCTCCTACTTTTGCATTTTCTATTTCAAATTCATAACTATTATTGGCTCTTATTCCTTCTACTTTTAGCTTTAATCCTTTTTCTGGCACAACAATATTCCCAGCTTCATTCTGGGTTATTTCTGTGTTACTTTCCACACTATATGCACTTACTGTTAATCCTTCTGTTTTTGATGTTAACTTTATTTCTCCTCCATTTAAACTGCTATCATCATCCACATGTAATTCGTTTACTAACATATACACTGTGTGTGTTTCTGCAATTTCTGGCTCTTCTGTAGTTTCTACAACACCTACTTTTGTTGTCATTTTGCTTACTATACTTTTGTTTCCTGCAACAAAATAATTGATAATTACTCCTACTAAAACTAAAATTGCTAATAAAGATGTTATAAATTTAAATTTTAACACTCTTAAGTTTTTGTCTTTCATCTTCGCTTCCTCCTAAAATATTAGCCATAAAAAATAGCTAATTACAAAAATTAATATTATATTCTAATAATAAGAATACTTTCTATTAATCAAATTGTAAATAGCTATTTTTTCTTATATTTAGGCATTATTTACGGATATACATTTTTAGTGTTTTTTTAAATTTATATTTCTTTTTTGTTACTGTTTTGTTTCAATCTCTTGGTATCCCTTATTTCCGTAAAATCTCCTTCCATTTTTTTAAATTCTATATAATCTTCAATCCAAATTTTTATAACAGCTGCGACAGGAACTGCTAAAAACATTCCAACAACGCCAAAATATGCGCCACCTAATGTTACAGAAAAAATAACAAGTAATGGACTTATTTTTAGTGACCCTCCTATAATTTTAGGATTAATAATATTAGAGTCAATTTGTTGTAATACAATAACAACCACTAACATCCATAAAGCTTGTGATAAACCTCCTGTCATTAATGTAATTATAGCACAAATTGCAATTGCTATAATAGCCCCAAAATATGGTATTATATTAAACAAACCAATCATAAAACCTAAGAGTGGAGCATATTCAATCTTCATAATGCTCATAGCAATTGTTGTTAAAATTCCTACTATTATTGCATCTAAAATTTGTGCACCAATAAATTTTGAAAAAATAACATTGGTATTATTAAAGTATTTTTGTATATCTCTTCTAGGATTCTTTTTAAATAAAGCAGATAACAGTTCTTTAAAAAAATTAACTATTTGAGTCCTTTCAGAAATCGCATAGATAGAAACTATTATTGCCACAAAAATATCAAAAATACTTGTTGCAAACCCTAATGCATTTTTCGCATATTTTGCTATATTATCTAAATTTAAATACTGTTTTAAATCAACACCTTGAATATTTGAAATTATCTCTTTTACCTTTTCGCTCTTAATCCAAGAATCTTCTGGTAATTCATTAAACCTTATTATAGTATTTTCATAATACCCTTGTATATTAGTTACCAAGCTCGTTATACTTTCAATTAATACAGGTACAATAAAATTGATTACAATAGTAATTAATATAATTACTACTACATAAACAATTAATATAGAAAAACCTCTTGCTTTTTTTGATATTAATTTTAATTTTGATTTTTTTAATAACCTTTCAATCTTCTCACATGGTATATACAATAAATAAGCTAGTAAAATACCAACAAAAAAAGGTGTTAGCACATGAAAAAATTTTCCTATTAGTCCTAATATTGTTTCCATATCTTCTCCTACTTTCTTTCTTTCTTTCTTCCAAGAGATTTTCAAGAGGGACGGTCCTTTTTGAAAATTTTCAAAAAGGACCGTCCCTCTTGAAAATCTCTTGGAAGTCTCTTGAAAATCTCTTGAAAATCTTCTTAAATTTCTATATCTAATTCTACTGGGCAATGGTCACTTCCGAAAATTTCTTGATGGATTTTTGCATCAAGAATATTTTTTTCAATATCTTTTGAAACTATAAAATAATCTATTCTCCATCCTACATTTTTCTCTCTAGCTTTTCCCATATATGACCACCAACTATATTCCTCTTCTTTATCAGGATACAATTTTCTAAATGTATCTGTAAAACCTGCTTCTAATAATTCTGTCATTTTATTTCTTTCTTCATCTGTAAATCCTGCATTTCTTCTATTTGTTTTGGGATTTTTTAAATCAATTTCTTCATGAGCTACATTTAAATCTCCACACATAATTACAGGCTTTGACTTACTTAATTTTGATAAATATTTTCTAATTTCGTCTTCCCAAACCATTCTATAATCAAGTCTTTCCAATTCTCTTTTTGAATTTGGAGTATAAATATTTACCAAAAAGAAGTTGTCATATTCAACTGTTATTACTCTTCCTTCTTTATCATGTTCTTCTATTCCAATACCAAAAATTATATCTATAGGTTTCTTTCGTGTAAATATTGCAGTTCCTGAATATCCTTTCTTTTCCGCACTATTCCATATTCCCATATATCCATCAAAATCTAATTCTAATTGATCCGCTTGACATTTTGTTTCTTGAATACAAAATATATCCGCATCTATATTTTTAAAAAATTCTTCAAATCCTTTATTTAAACATGCTCTTATTCCATTTACATTCCACGATATAAGTTTCAACTTTCTTCCTCCTAAATTGCTCTATTTACACATATTTTACTATATTGTAACATTTTAATCAACCTTAATTTTCCATATTTTTCTTATAATGACAGAAATAATTGTATAATCAATCAGTGCTAAAATTATTATTTTAATTATATGAGGTACAATAAATTCTATATCGCATATATTAAACCACCATTTCAATGCTGTTAAACCTATAAAAAATAATATTAACATTAATCCACTTATAATAAATCTAAAAATTGATATTGGTAGTTTTCTTTTTTCTTCCTTTCGAGTTCTTGCTAAATCAAATAATAAAACAATGCCTGACATTCCAAGTCCTACAACGCAAAGTGAAGAATAATATTCCTCTGGTAAATTTTCAAATTTATGTGCCATTGCAATTGAAAATACAACTAATACAGCCGTAATCGCTGCTGGTACAGCTTTTTTTAATATATTCTTTAAAAAATTGCCTTTTATTTTTTCATTATTTGGCTCCAATGCTAGTATAAATGATGGAAGTCCTATTGTTACTTCACTAATTAAGCTTAATTGAATTGGCAAAAAAGGATATTTCTCTCCCATAAATAAAAACAAAAATGCAAGTACTGTAGAATACATTGTTTTGGCTAAAAATAATGAAGCTGATCTTTGTATATTATTTATTGTTCTTCTTCCTTCTTTTACAACTTTAGGCATTGAATTGAAATTTGAATCTAGTAATATAAGTTCTGCTACATTTTTAGTTGCATCGCTTCCATTAGCCATAGATATTGCGCAATCTGATTGTTTTAAAGCTAATACATCATTTACGCCATCTCCAGTCATAGCAACTGTTCTTCCTTGTTTTTGTAGGCTACACACTAATTCTTTTTTTTGTAATGGTGAAACTCTTCCAAAAATAGTATATTTTTCTGCTGCTTCTTTAACATCTTCAATTGATTTCAATTTTGACATATCTATATAATTTTTATATTCTTCAACACCTACTTGTTTTGCTATTTGTGATACTGTAACAGGATTATCTCCTGAAATTATTTTTATATCGACTTGATTATTTTTAAAATATTCTAATGTCTCTTTGGCTTCTTTTCTTATTTTGTCTTGTATAATAACTATTCCAAGAGGATTTATTTCTTTAGGTATTTCTTTATTCTCAAAGTTAAATTTAGAATGAGCTATAAGTAAAACCCTATAAGTTTTTGAATATTCTTCTACTCTATCCTTATACTCTTCATATCTTTCTTTTAATATAAATTCTGGAGCACCTAAAATAAAGCTTCCTTCGTCCTTAAAATTTATTCCTGACCATTTATTTTTAGATGAAAATGCAACTTTACAATTTACTTCAAATTTTTTATTTATCTCTGTAAAAAATTCTTTTACAGCCATTATTGTTGGATTTTCATCTTCTGAAGCTTTTGCAATATTTGCAAGTATATTTTTTAAATTATCTTTTTGATTTTCAAAAGATATGTAATCTTTTACCTCCATTTTGCCTTCTGTTAATGTTCCTGTTTTATCTAAGCAAAGAGTATCTACTCTTGCTAAAGTTTCTATACAATATAATTCCTGCACTAATACTTTTTCTTTTGAAAGTCTAATAACACTTACAGCTAATACCGTACTTGTTAATAATACCAATCCTTCTGGAATCATACCTATTATTCCTGCTACAGATTTTATAACTGCTTCATTAAATTCAATATTTGGTAATCTTATTTGATTAATAAATAGTAATGCACCCATTGGAATAATTGCAAATGTTAAAAACTTTATTATTTTTCTTAATGAATTCATAATTTCAGAATTTACTTTTTTTACATATTTAGCATCACTTTGTATTTTTGCAGTGTAGTTTTCTTCTCCAACATGTATAACTTTAGCTAAGCATTTTCCACTTACAATATAGCTTCCAGAAAGAATTTTTTCATTTATATCTTTTGTTATTGAATTTGGCTCTCCTGTTATTGCAGATTCATTTACTTCTACTGTTCCTTCTATGATCTTGCAATCTGTTACTATTTGGTTTCCTGTATTTAAAATTAATACATCATCAATAACAATTTCATTTACAGTTATTTCTTCTTCTTTTCCATCTCTTAATACATTTGCTTTTGAACTTGCCATTACGGCTAATTTATCTACAACTTTTTTTGAATGTATTTCTTGAATAGTACTAATTGCAGTATTTATAATAACAACACCCAGAAAAAGCATATTTTTGTATGAACCGACACAAAAATACCGCTATTCCCAAAAATAAATTTAAAAAATTAAACAAAGTAAAAAAATTTTCATATAAAATTCTTTTTATACTTTTAGTTGGTACAGATGTATCATAATTCACCTGTTTTTTTTCTATTCTTTCTTCTACTTCTTTTTTTGTTAATCCCATTTTTATATTTGTTTTCATATCTTATCCTCTTACATTTTTATACAAATAAGTTCCTTTAACATTTTTGTTAAAGGAACTTTTTCTTCTATTCTACCACACTAACTGGTAAGTATCTTACTCCCCAAGCTAAAGCTTCAGAGTGAGAGTTTACAAACATATCTATTTTATTTCCTGTTACAGCTCCACCTCTGTCTTCTACTACATATATGTGCCCACCAATATTTAATTTAGTTCCAAGTGGATATTTTGAAGATGCTGCTACTGTACGTCCGGCTGTTGCCACTGTTCCGGATGCAGTAATACCATTTGATTTCCCACAACATTTTGAACATGGACAATATGCTGTTACTTTACATGTTATTGTCTCTCCTGTTTGTTCTGCTGTTTCAGCAGCAGTACGAATTGTTGATGCAGATCTTGATGTAATTTTATTTATTTGCACAATTTTATCAACAGGTTCTTTTATAATTTCTTCTGATAAAAGTGTTTTTTCTATTTCAACATCTTTTTGGTATTTGACTTTATAAGTCATTTCTTTAATACCATCTTGTCCTTCTTGGATTACTCTATTTGATGATTCTGTACCACTTCCTGATTCTCTTGTTATTGTTTCAAATGGTATAGAAACTTCTTCTTTTACTATTTTTTCTGTTATTTGTGTATAGTTATCTAATAAATCTTCTAATGAAGTTTTTGTACCTTCATCTGATATTTTTGCTATTTGAACTTCTTGCTCTGTTTTCTTTACTATTTTTATTGTATCACCTGAAGCAATTTCTTCGTCTAATTCTGGAATTGCTTTTTCATCTTCGGTTAAAACTATATTTTTTTCTTCTAATATTTCTGAAACTTTTGTTTTTGATGTTATTGTAGATAATTCATAACCATTTTGAAGTACTATTTTAACATCATTTAAGCTTGGACTTACAGCCATAACCCCTATTCCTGAGATTAAAACTAAAATTATGCTTACACAAATGATTTTCATTATAGAAATCGAAGCTTTTTCTTCTATTTTCATATAATTTATACCTCCCTTGGCAACAACCATATTATACCATATTATGACAAATATGTCAAATTCTACGTTCTCTTACGGAACAGTATATTATATGCTTGTTTTTCCAAAATATGTATAAATGTTTTTTTGCATTAACTCTGAACGCATTATATTCTACTAGTATGAGCAAAGAAAAAGATTATATCTTTTTTTGATATAATCTTTTTTACATTATTTTACTGAATTATATTTACTATATCTTATACCAGCCACAACAGCTACAATTACTGCAATTATTACAGCTATTCCTAATCCACCTTTTACCCCGGTAAATGGTGTTTCTTCGCCACTTGTATTTGCATTAATATTTGTTGGCTTTGTTGTTGGTGTTGCTGTTGTTGGTGTTACTGGTGTTGGTGTTACTGGTGTTGGTGTTACTGGTGTTGGTGTTACTGGTG
>JAFRDD010000105.1 GCA_017404025.1 Clostridia bacterium | reverse complement strand
GTTCCACACATACTGCGTATATTTGGCGAAAGTAATTTTTTAATTTTTTTATGTCTAGTAATTGAACTTACACAAGATACACAGTATAAAAAAATATAACAATCATAAGAACAATTAAAGGAGATTAGATGACTATTATTTTATATTAAACAACTTTTTTTAATAGAGATTTATATTTTATATGTGTAGTATATTGACAAAAAAAGGAGTTTTCATATGGTAGAAAATAAAATATTGAAACTGTATTACATTTTAATTTAGTAATAGAACCAGAAAAACTTACTAATTTAAATAACAATCCCAATATAAATATAAAGTTTTTATATTTAGGATTAACCAGAAACACCAATTCCAAGAGTAAAACCAAGAAATACTAATATGAATATAAACCAAGTAAAACAAGAACAGAAATAATAACACACACTATAAGAATAAACAATACCAATAACACAATAAAAACAATAAAATAAGATTATGGAATGAATAAAACAAGAATAATAATAAAACTAAAAAATAAATGATGTACCGATTATGTGCTAGGTACATTCATATAAAAAAAGAAAAAATGAATTAAGCAGTATAAGTTCCAGAACTTAAAAAAAACATAAATTATAATCAATATTAGAGTAAAACCTATTTTTAACTTTTATTATGTCTAGTTATGAAATAATAATATTGATATAAAATAATATAATAATATAAAAACCTTGTTTATACTAGTATTAATTTATTACCTTGTATTAAATCATAATAAATAATTTTTTTTATTTATTGGAAAAAAGGAATATCTGGAATGATCATTCCTAATTAAAATTCCAAGTACCAAACTACTTATGTGCAATGGCACATAGACACATAGACACAAGAAAATATATAAAAAGATAATAAGATAATGTATACTTGGAGTTACAGAAAATAAGAAAAATAAACTTGATTTAGGAGTTGAAAACAAAAACACCAATAATATATTTTTATGTCTAAACACAATTATAGGAGGTAACACAAAAAATGAAAAAGTAACTCAATATAATACACCTAGACAAAACGAAAGCACATATAATGCTAAAATAGACAAATTTAAACTAAAACTTTATATATTAAGTAAAGTAACATATTAATAATGCTAGATAAAAGAATTTTTGGCATTAAGCATTTCTTGAAAAAAAAGTTATGCAATAATAAAATAAAATGCTATTAGGCAGTTTAAAAATAATACTGGAACTATTATTTTTAAACCATTTGCCAAGCAAAAAAAGTAATCTAATATGATTATTACTATTTTTAGATTACTATGGTATTTAAATATTTTCCTATGTGTTACTTAATGGAAAATCAATATTATAATTATTTGCTTTTTATAATGGTTTATATTTATAAAATAATACTTATTTTTAAACTCCTATACGCATTAGGAGTTAACTATGGCTAAAAAGAAAAATATTAATACAATATCAATTGCAACAAGAATAAACAGACCAGATTATATAAAATTTGATGAAATTAGACAGAAAAAAGGATTAAACACAAACCAATTTTTAAAACACATAGTGAAAGAATACCTAGACAATTTGGAAGTGGTGCAATGAATAGGAAAGCACCAGAAGAAGTTAAAGGAAACACAATTAGTGTTAGATTAACCAATGCAGATTTAAACAAATTTAAATATTTATGTGTTAGAACTGAAAACACTACTAGTGAATGCTTAAGATTACTTATAAATGCTAAATACTCCCAATTAACAGGAGGAATATAAAATGAAAAACCATAAAATAAAAATTAATATTTCAGATGATCCCATTCCATATAATATAACTGCAAATATAAAAAAAATAGATGAGGTTATAAAAAATAATAATGAAAGAGTAAAATGGGAAAATAAACAATTAGAAGTTATACAAATCCTATCAAAAGAAGATATGGAAATAATCCGTACATATTGGTTAGACAATAGAGGTAAATTAAAGAAAATGTATACTGATTATGCCTTATATGAGCATAAAAAGAATATATATTATAATATCAATATTAATGAAATATTTAAAGAGTTAATAAAAGGCATTCCTGATAAATATTTAACTCCAACTCCAATATTTGATGAGCAATTAAGAGACATTCAAACATCTGCAATAGATATATTTAATGGCATTAAATATGGTGATGAAAGAAAAATACCAAAATGCCAACTGGAGGCAATATAAAATGCCTCCTAAAACAAGACTTGATGAGATAACAGATTTTTTAGAAGAATATTATAAATCTGAAATATTAAACTTGTTAAATGGTACTAGTAAAGAATTAGTTATAGATTTTCAATTACTGGAAAGGAAAAACCCAACCCTAGCAGATGGGATAGTTAATAACTATTCAAGTAACTTAAACATTTTTTATAAAGTAGTTAAAGAAAATCTTAACACTAACAATTCAGATTTAGGAAATTTAACTATTGGATTTAAAAATTTAGATAAAACTCCATTACGAAATCTATTAAGTAATAAGTTAAATCAGATGGTAGAAACAGAAGCAGTAATAAAAAGTTTAGGAGAAATAAAAGCAAAACTAGTAAAACCTACTTATAAGTGTAATAGTTGCTATTTTAAGAAAAAAGAAAGTGAAGTTACAAAATGTCCCGATTGTGGAGGAAAGACATTTACAGTAGTAAAAGAAGAAAGCACATACCAAGACACAAGAGAATTAATACTTGAAGAACCGACAGACACACTAAAAACCACAAAAAGAAGACGGATAATAGCAGAAGCAGATAAAAATCTGATTTATAAAATAGATATTGGGCAAACTGCAAATATAACTGGATTATTAACAATTAAAGAAAACACTAATAAAAACGATACAGAAACAGAACGATTTAAACTAGAAATAAACCATATAGAACCAAAAGAAGACACAGAAATTAAACTAACTCCAGAAAATATTAAATATATTAAAGAAATAGCACAAGATCCCAATATTTTAAAACGAATTATACATTCATTAGCTCCAAATCTAATTATAGATAAACAAATTAAACTAGGAATATTATGTGCAATTGTTAAAGGAATTACTACCAAATCCGAAACAGATGACGAAAGAAAAGAAATAAACATCTTACTAGTTACAGACCCATCAATGGGAAAAACAAAATTTGGAAATACAATTATAAAACTACCTGCAAAAGGAATAAGTGTTAATGGTGCTAATTCATCTGGAGTTGGACTTGTTGGAGCAGTAGTAAAAGATGATTTAACTAATAAATTTATGTTAGAAATTGGAGCAATGCCATTAGCTAATGGTGGAATTTTACTTATTGATGAGTTCGATAAATTACCAGTAGAAGAAACTAAAAAACTTTTAAAATTAATTGAAGAAGGAAAAGATACAATAGCAAAAGCAGGACTTAAAGAAGATATTACAGCAAAAACAGGAGTAATAGCATTAGCTAATCCTAAATATGGGAGGTATGATGGTTATAAATCATTAAAAGAACAAGTTGATGTTTATCCACCTATATTATCAAGATTTGATTTAATATTTTTACTCCACGATGAGGTAGATAATGAAAAAGACGGAAAAATAGCAGATGCAATATTAAATAGATACATAACAGACACAGAAAATGCAAATAAGACAGAACTATTAAATATGGATACCTTAAGAAAATATTTAAATTATGCAAGTACATTAGAACCAGAACTAACAGAAGAAGCAAGAGCAAATTTAAAAGAGTATTATGTAAACACAAGAAATGCAAATAAAACAGATACTGAAGACGAAGATAAAGAACAAGTAATAACTATAGATACTAGGGCATTACAGAGCATAATTAGAATAAGTGGAGCAATAGCAAAACTCCAATTAAAAGAAACAATAACTGCAGGAGATATAGAACTAGCAAAAGAAATAAAAAAAGTAAGTATGCAAAGTGTAGGATTAGACCCAATAACTGGAAAAATAGATATTGACAGAATAACTGGAAACTATGATAATGCAGACAGAAGAAATAAAAACCTAATTTTACAAACAATAAAAGACACATTGGAAGATATAGAGAGCGATTATATAGAAAAATCTTATATAACTTGTGTAATGACTGATGAAAAAGGTATGGGAAAAACTACCTATTATAACACTTTTAACAAATTGAAACAAGGAGGAGACATAGTAGAAAAAGGAAACAGAATATATATGAAATAAAAATAATTTATTTTTTTTCCATTTTCCAATTATTCCAAGAAGTATAAAGACAAATATATTAATAATGAATATATATAAATTATATATATATATATGGTTTTTTAATAATATATTTTCATTCCTTGTTGGAATGGAAAAAAATAACTTAATGGATTTGGTTTAAATTTGATTAAAAAGATAATGTATAGGTATGGTTTTTTCCATTAGTAACATATTAGTTAGATGTTATCTAATGGAATGTTTTTATTGTTTATTATTATGTTTAAAGTTTTTTTATCAAATTTGGAAAATTTGGAAAATATGGAAAAATTCCATATGTTATGAACAAATATTTATTGGTGTTTTTTTTTATGAGTAAATTTAGAGATAAAAGAATAAATAGAACTATTACTAGTGTAACGATAGATAAGGACAAATGGGATATAATTAAGAGTAAAGGATACAATTTACAAGATATTGTAGACAATGCTTTTAATAATATTCTTGATATTGATGGAAAAGAACCGTCAGAGTTATTAAAGGAAAAAGAAAAGGTAGAATGTGAAATTGAACAAGTGGAAAAGGAATTTAAAGAACAAGAAAAAAGATATAATGAAACATTGGACAGTTTAAATTCATATTTAAAAGAATTAGATAAAAAAATTAAATCTGATGTGGAAAACAAGGAAAAAGAAGACGATTATAAAACAATGTATGAAATATTCAGTCAAGAATATGGAAATTACAAAGACCCTAATGTTAATAAATGGATTGTGGAATATTCAGAAAAATATAATATAGATTATGATGGATTATTGGAAGAATTAATAAACAAGTTGAATGATGAATTTTAGAACACTAAATAATTTTTGGAATAAATTTTATATTCTTATTGAAACATATTATTTAATCTAAAACAAAAACTAAAACTTAACCATCTGGGATATTCTATATTCTACTTGTGTAGCAATATTATTATATTCTAAAAAGTTTTTAGGAGTTGGTTTAATGTTTCAGTTATTAACAATATTTGTTAATTTGTTAATAGCATTTGCTTATTTAGTGTTAAGTATGCACTATTTAGCATTAGCATTAACTTATTTAATCCTATAATGTGAATAAGTAGGAATTGGATTTTAGTTTTTTTATAGTAGTTTTAGATTTTTCTAGTATTTTCAGACCTACTAGTATAAATGAGTTTAATTTTTTTGTTTTATACTTCTAGTTCTTACTTATTTTTTAGAATTATTTTTAATAAAGATATTATTTGTTTAAAAGAAGTAATGAAACATATTTTATTTATATATATGAGGTTAAAAATAAAGTTTCAGACCTTTTAACCTCACATATTAACCATAAGATAAGGAGTTTTAATCCTTTAATGTTTCATTTAATATTTTATTATAACATCTTATATAAATTATTCTTTTTTGGTTTCTTGTAGTTCATAGATTGTTTTATTATAATCTCCTATGTTTAATTTGTATTCTTCTTTTTTCACTAGTTCTAGTTTATTTGTGTTTATTAACCTACTAATAAAACTTAAATTATTATAGGTTTTAATTTGTGTTTCATAATCTTTTATTATTAATTGGTATTGGTAGTTGATATTTTCAAGTATTCTTATTTCTTGTTGGTGTTTATTTTCCAAGTTTTTATTTTTTTGTTCTAGGGATCTGTTTCTATTACTTAAGGTTTCATTTTCTAGAGTTAGTGTTTCAATAGTATTAGTTTTTTCTTTATTTTCTTGTAGTAGTGTTTCATTATTTGCAGTTAGTGTTTCTATTTGTTCTTTTAATTGGTCATTGGTTTTATTTAATTGGTCAATGGAATTTTTATTATCATTTGCTTGTGTTTTATGTTTATTAAGTTGGTCATATTCAGATTGATTAATTAAAAATATATCATTACTTGTTAGATAATTTTTATTTGTTTCTTTAAATTCCACTTGCAATGTTTTAATATCTTTATTTGTTAATGCTATATTTCTTGTACTGGAATTTTTACTTTTATATTGTTTTATTTGTTTTTTTAACATTGCTTTAAACTCCTATATGTTATGGTTAATTAAAATTAATTAATCTGGATAATGAAATTATTTAATTTTATTTTTTTTATATACTTCTTATATACTTCTTATAAATGGAATTAATTAATTGGAATATTTTTTTTTATTAATTTTTTATTTGGTGTTGGAGAATTAATTAATTTTATATAAATTGTTTATATGTAAAGTGTTAATTAATTTTTCATTAGAATTAATTAATTTTTTTTAATAAAAAATTGTACTTGAAGTTACTTTTATTTAATTGATTGTATGATTAATTTAATTACACTTGTTGACATAAGTAGTGGAATTATGAAAGTTGAGTATTTTTTGAAAAATAGGTATTTTTTGTTCATACTAATGTCCCAGTAGAAGTATTTCATTTTTTAACTATTAATTAATTTAGTGTATGAATTAATTAATTAAATTGTATACATTATCATTACTTTTATTTTAATTAGTTGGAAGTAGTCAAATAATGGAGGCATAATTTGGAAGTGTAACTTTTTTAATTTTATTAATAATTTAAAATTTGTTAAGGTTTTAAAAAAATATGGATTTTATATAGATGTCTTTATGGAAAAATATAATTTTAGTATAGTTGAACCATTTCAAGTGTAAAATTATATTTTAATCCAACTATGAACATAATTTTCTTGGAAATATTGTTACTCCTGCAGTAATTTTATAATATTTTCTTGAAATTCCAAAGCACAATTAAGATAACAAATAATTTAAATATTAGCTAATAATATTGATACTTGTAATAATAAGTATTAGTTTTATTTATCATTGTTCTAATATACTAATACTAGTATTAGTTCCTAGTAAAAGCAATACTATTTAATGTATATGTATTTATTATATTCTATAAGTTTTAAGAAGTTATGGGATCATTAATACTAAAACTCCAGATATTGGAAAAATACTACTTGGAGAATTTATACCTGCAAATGTTGGAATAATAAAACATTACTATATTTTTTTTATATGGACTTGTTGGAGAAAATGTACCTGCAGGAATAATTGTATAAAAATTATATCTAATGTTATATTAACCAAGTAAAAGCACCATATTAATTATTTGTATACACACCAATTAAGACCAATAACACACATTAAACAAGAATACTAACAATACTAACAATAACTATTAATGTAAACATTACTACCAAGTAACACTATTATAATAATTATACAAACATTAAATATAATGCTCCTGCAATACCAATAGAAACATTAAAACATTACTATTAACACAAACAAGACATATTATATAAATTATTTTTACTCCTACTTGTAGTAATTTCTTATTACCTGCAGTTATTAGGAATGCTATCATTTTTATTAGATTTTTAAAAGTATTATTAAGTTCCGAAAGTTCTAGAAGTTCCACACATACTGCGTATATTTGGCGAAAGTAATTTTTTAATTTTTTTATGTCTAGTAATTGAACTTACACAAGATACACAGTATAAAAAAATATAACAATCATAAGAACAATTAAAGGAGATTAGATGACTATTATTT
>JAFRDD010000104.1 GCA_017404025.1 Clostridia bacterium | reverse complement strand
TTAAGGTTGATTCCTCCTTTTAATACTGATTGTGGTAAGAATATTCATATTGGAGAGAATGTTTTTATTAATTCTGGTTGTAAAATGCAAGATCAAGGAGGTATTTTTATTGGTGATAATGTTTTGATAGGTCATAATGCTACATTGTTAACTCTTAATCATGTTGAAGATCCTGAATATCGTGCTGATTTACTTCCTTCCCCAGTTTATATTGGTGATAATGCTTGGTTAGGTTCAAATGTAACTGTTCTTCCAGGTGTTAATATTGGTGATGGTGCTATTGTTGCTGCTGGTGCAGTTGTTACAAAAGATGTTCCAAAGGATACTATTGTTGCAGGTATTCCAGCTAAGATTATGAGAAAAGTAGAAAAAAAATAAGTGTATAGTTAATTACCAAACTTTTGGTATAAATTCTTCTTCCCAATTTTTATAAATATCACTATCATTTATAGATTCAAAAAAGGTTTTTTTAGTTAATTCTTCCAAATATTCCTTTGATTCTAAAAAATACTTCTTTATTCTATTTTTCATCATTTTCCATAACTGTTCAATTGGATTTAAATGTGGAGAATATGGAGGTAAATATATTAAGCAAATATTTAAGATATTTGCAATATTTTTAATAAAAACAGATTTATGAACACTATAATTATCCAAAATCAAATATATTGTTTTTTCATTAGATAAAACGGATTCAATATCATTATTTTCCAGCTCTTTATTCATTAAGTTCCTTTTTATTTCTCTTCTTTTCTTTATATTATTTAATGACTCACGTTTACAGTGTTTTTCCACTATTCTAGCTATATCGCTTGTTTTTTCATCTTTATATTTTTCTATAGTATTGTGTAATTTTTCAACAAAAATATCATTAGTTTCTGTATTTTCCATTAAATAATTGTCTATTTCTGAATCAGAATAATTTACATTGTTTAAAATATTTTCTAATAATATTTTATTATTTTTATTACTTAAATTTGCTTTTCTTAGTTCTATTAATGCTATTGCAATTTCAGGTGCTGTTGAAGAGTTAGTTAAAGTTATTGTCGAATTTCCATTTATTGCCAATGATCCAGTTGCATTAACTTTAAATTTATAAGGATTTACATCTTGAGTATGTTTTGTACCTGATTTATATAAGCTTTTTCTTGTATAGGGTTCATTTTGAAATGATGATTCATCAAAAAAGACTATAATATCTTTATTTGTAACATTATGTTTTTTTAAGTTTTTTTTAACTGTTCTTTAGCATCTTTTGGAGATTTTGTAAATAAAGGGTATGCTTTGCTATAATTATAACCTAATTTTTTTGTAATAACTCCTATTTGTTTCATACTATAATCAACACCATATTTATTTTTAATTTCCAAATATACATCCTTCATTGACATATTTGGAGTTTCTTCAATAGTTTTATCCAATTCTACCAATTGTTCATAAGTTAATTTTGATGGTCTTCCACCACCAAAAGAAGGTTTTAAACCCTCCAAACCTTTCATTTCACAAGATTTAGCCCATCTATGAACTGTTTGATATGAAACTCCAATAAGATTAGCAGCATCTGTAATTGTAAATCCCTGAACTATCATGTTTATTGCTATTAATCTTTGATAATAACGATAATAACCAACATAATTGCTCATTTCATCAATTAACTCTTGTTTATTCATTTTATTGAATATATTAATTTTTGATTTGCCAGACATAAAATAAATTATGTCAATCATCTATAATAAAAGTTTAGTTAGTAACTATAATA
>JAFRDD010000103.1 GCA_017404025.1 Clostridia bacterium | reverse complement strand
GTCGACCGGTTGTCTGATAAGGCATTGCCGGGCAGCTACGCGCTAGGTGATAAAGGCTGAAAGCATCTAAGCCTGAGGTATCCCCTGAAAATAGATTGCTTAGGACGCGAGTAGAAGACTTGTTTGATGGGGTAGGGATGTAAGCTTCGAGGTTTTTTTTCCGAGTTGTTGAGTCCGCTGCTTCCAATTGTTCGCTTGCATTATTTTAATTGTTAGTAAACTAATACATTCTTTTTAAAGAATGATATGTAGTTTAATAATAATTTGGTTAGGTGTTAACAGTTTGGGTGAAAGTTGCACAGATTTATTATCATTTTCATGTTGGTTTATATATATTAGGTATTGCGGTCATAGCATGGGGGTTATACCTGGTCTCGTTTCGATCCCAGTAGTGAAGTCCTTTTGTGTTTTGTTTGTGTACTATGGTTTTCTATGGGAATTTCATTTCGCTGCAAGCCTTTTATATATAAATCATTTATCTTATTACTTTTTTATTTATCAATTTCATAAGTATATTGAGTATTGCGGTCATAGCATGGGGGTTATACCTGGTCTCGTTTCGATCCCAGTAGTGAAGTCCTTTTGTGTTTTGTTTGTGTACTATGGTTTTCTATGGGAATTTCATTTCGCTGCAAGCTCTTTATACTCATAATTTATTGAAATAGGCTTTTGTACAAATTCAATATTAATAAAATACTTTTCAACATCACTAAATTTACACCAGGAGGTATTGTATGGATATTGAGAATTGTGTTCTTTTAATCTTCTAAACTATTTTATAGTTTTTAGTTAATCGAGACTAGTTGTTGAACTTTTTTTTATTTAAATTGTAGTTTATATAAGGAGGATGAAACTATCACTTCAAAAGCAATTAAATCTTCTAGAAAACTTGATGTACGTCTTAATGTGAATGTCATTGAAGAAGAGAATGTCTGTCCGGATTGCGGCTCTACTAATTTAACAATTGACAGCGGACGTGCAGAAATCTCATGTAAACGTTGTGGACTTGTTATCCAGGAAAGTATTATGGATAGGGGTCGTGAATGGAGAGCATTTGACAAAGACCAAGTTAATAAACGTGCCAGGACAGGCGCTCCAATGAAATTTGCTATTTCAGATAAAGGTTTAACTACTGATATTGATTGGAAGAACAGGGATATCCATGGTAATTCTATTCCTGAAAGAAATCAAAGTCAAATATACAGATTAAGAAAATGGAACAAAAAACTCAGAATTTCAGGTACTGGTGAGAGAAACTTAGCTTTAGCATTAAGCGAACTTGACAGACAATCTTCAAGACTTGGAATTCCAAGATCTGTTAGGGAAGATACTGCATTAATTTATAGGGAAGCTGCTAGGAAAAATATAGTTCGTGGAAGAAGTATTGAGGGAATGGTTGCTGCTTCTGTTTATACTGCATGCAGACGCTGCGGTGTGCCACGTACTTTAGATGAGGTATCTCAAGCATCAAAAATTACCAAAAAGAAAATAGGTAAAAACTACAGATTTTTGGCAAGGGAATTAAAAATTAAATTAATGCCTACTTCTCCTGCGGATTATGTTCCTAGATTTGCTTCAAAATTAGGATTGTCAGGTATTACAGAAGCAAAAGCAATTGAAATTATTCAAAAATTATATAATAATGGATTAATAACCGGTCGTGAGCCAACTGGTATTGCTGCTGCCTCATTATATGTTGCATCTGTTTTAAGTGGTGAGAAAAAAACACAAAGGGATGTGGCAGAAATTGCAGGAGTAACAGAAGTAACTATCCGTAATAGATACAAAGAACTATCTGAACAGTTAGATATTATTGTCTAATCGTTCTTTTTTAATTTTTGAAAATAGTTAAATATTATCTTTTATAAAATATAATTGTCGTATCATTTTTTATGACCAATGCCTACGGTCCTTTTATGAGGAAAGTTTTAGCTGTCGATGATTAGAAGAAACCCAGCATTGGATAGGCTGCCCGTTTCGAGGGTTACTCGAGGAGCGAAGGGTATTCTAGCAATGATTCAAGAGAGTTAGTAT
>JAFRDD010000102.1 GCA_017404025.1 Clostridia bacterium | reverse complement strand
TCAGTTACCAATGCCAAAAATAAAAGTTAATATATTTGCTATATGATGAATAAATACTATGTTATGAAGAGCCGTATGCGATAACTCCGCATGTACGGTTCTGTGAGGGTTATATAGAGCAATCTATATTTCTACTCGATGGGTTGTAAACAAGTATTAGGACAAAAAATTACAAGTTATCAAGATGTGTATAAGATTTTGGCATTCCGTGCAGTATATAGAGAGGAAAAAAATAATGGTAACAAATAATCAATTAGTAATAAGAAGGGAGCAATAAGTTCACATAAACACATTGACAAATATAGTAAATTTGTGGTATTATAATAGTATAAATGCTATGAAGAGGAAAAGTAACTTTACAACTTATATCAGTGAGCTACGTATAGTGTGAAGTAGTTATAAGAGTTTAGTGAAAGAACACCTCTGAGCAGACTACCGAAAGGCTATATAGCTTAGTAGACTAGTTCGGAAGCAATCCGTCATCAAATTGCTATGCTTGTTGGAGCAGAATAAAAAAGTGATTATTAAAGTAGAAAGATCAAGTGTCTTTAATAATAAATAAGGTGGCACCGCGGATACCTGTATTCGTCCTTATTGTAGGATGATACAGGTATTTTTGTATTCGAAAGGAGGAAAACCTTATGTTATTAAAGATAATAAATTAGAGTAAATTAAAATTCAAGCTATAAAGTGAGGTGGTAAAAAAATGGAAAGTGAAAATGATAATAATAATTACAAAACATGAAATAGATTTATTCATTTTGTTTTAAATCTATTTTATGTAAAAAATAAAATAGATATGTCCTACAAGTATCTTAATTTATTTTAAAAATTAAATTAAGAAAGAGGGAATTAAAATGAAGAAAGAAATTAGTTATTTAGAAACATTAAAGGCTATTGATGAATGTAAAAAACATTTTGAAAGCCAATTAGAAGTTAGATTAGGATTAATAAAAGTACAAAGTCCTATATTTGTAAAAACATCTACTGGGTTACAAGATAAATTAACTGGAGTAGAGAAAGCAGTAAGTTTTAAAAAAGAAGATGAGAAATTTGAAATAGTACATTCTCTTGCAAAATGGAAAAGAGTATCACTTGGCAAATATAAAATACCTATGCACGAAGGAATATATACAGATATGAAAGCAATTAGAAAAGATGAAGTTGTAGATAGAATTCATTCTTTATATGTAGAGCAATGGGATTGGGAAAAAGTGATAGGGAAGGAAGACAGAACAATTGATTATTTAAAAGATACAGTAAAAAGTATTTATAAAGCAATTAGACAAACATCAGTATTTATGAAAAAGAAATATCATTATTTGACGTTGGATTTGCCTAAAACAATTTATTTTATAACAAGTCAAGAATTAGAAGATATGTATCCAGATAAAATGCCGGCGGAAAGAGAACAATTAATAGGAAAAGAAAAAAAGGCAGTATTTATAATAGGAATTGGAGATAAATTAAAGTCTGGAGTAGTTCACGATAAAAGAAGTCCAGATTATGATGATTGGAAATTAGATGGAGATTTACTAATTTATGATAAATTAATTGATAAAACAATAGAAATTTCTTCGATGGGAATAAGAGTAGATGAAATATCTTTAAAAGAACAATTAGAAAAAGCTAAATGTACGGATAGTTTAGAATATCAATATCATCAGAAAATACTAAAAAAAGAATTGCCTTATACAATTGGTGGAGGAATTGGTCAATCAAGAATATTGATGTTAATACTTGAAAAAGAGCATATTGCAGAAGTTCAAGCATCTTCATGGGAGGAAAAAACTGAACTTGAACTAAAAGAAATGCAAATATTATAAAAGGGGAAAGTGTATTATGGAGATAAAAGAAATTTATGATTTATATAGAGATTATTTAGACAAAGAGATAGTTGTAAAAGGCTGGATAAGAAAGCACAGAAAACAAAAAGAAATTGGGTTTATAGATATTTCTGATGGAACTTGTTTTAAAAAATTGCAAATAGTTTATGATAAAGATTTATCAGACTTTGATAAATTTACAAAAATACATTTTGGATCCGCAATTGAAGTAAAAGGAATATTACAAACTAAAGAGGATGCAATTGAATTAAAAGCAACAGAAGTAAAAGTTATAGGAGATTGTGCTGAAGATTATCCAATTCAAGCTAAAAAACATACAAAAGAGTTTTTAAGGGAACAGGCATATTTAAGACCAAGAACAACATTATTTCAAGCTGTATTTCGTGTTAGAAACGCCGTCTCTATGGCAATACACGAGTATTTCCAATCACACGGTTATATTTATTTACATGCACCAATTTTTACAGCAAGTGATTGCGAAGGAGCAGGAGAGATGTTTCAAGTTACAACACAGGAATTATATAAAATTTCAAAAGATGGAAAACTAGATTATTCAGATGATTTCTTTAAGAAGAAAGTTGGTTTATCTGTTTCAACACAATTTGAGGCAGAAACATTTGCTCAGAGCTTTTCAAAAGTTTATACATTCGGACCAACATTTAGAGCTGATCACTCAAACACACCATATCATGCAGCAGAATTTTGGCAAATAGAACCAGAAGTTGCATTTTGCGATTTAGATAGAATTATTGATATTGCTGAAGATGTATTAAAATTTGTTATTAAATATGCTCTTGAACATGCAAAAGAGGAATTAGAATACTTGGATGAATATGAAGAAAAAGGATTAATAGAAAAATTAGAGAAAACAATTAAGCAAGAATTTAAAAGAGTAACATATAAAGAATGTATTGAAATTCTTCAAAAAGCTGAAAGAGAATGGGAATTTAAACCAGAATATGGAGCTGATATTGCAAAAGAACATGAAAAATATCTAACAGAATATTTTAAATGTCCTATATTTATCACAATGTGGAAAAAAGAACTAAAAAGCTTTTATATGAAGCAATTAGATGATGGTACAGTGGCAAGTGCTGATTTAGAATTACCAGGCATAGGGGAAACATTTGGAATGAGCCAAAGAGAAGATGATTATGAAAAATTGCTAGAAAGAATGAAAGAACTTGATATGAAAATAGAGGACTATGAATGGTATTTGAAATTAAGAAAATATGGAACTTGTGAAAGATCTGGTTTTGGAATCGGTTTTGAAAGGCTTTTAATGTATATCACAGGAATTAAAAACATAAGAGATGTTATTCCATATCCAAGAACCTATGGAAGCTGTAAATATTAAATATGTAACAATTATAAAATATAATAAAAAAGTTATGTTAAATTAAAAACATAAAAAATAACTAAAAAAATTGAAATATATTTAAGTTTCAATTTTGCGTACTTGTGCGTTAATCGAGCAAAAAGTAACAGATAAGAAATTATCTGTTACTTTTTTTTATTTATTCGCTTTTATTTTTATTTTTTATAATATATAATAGTTAAGAGGTTGTAAAGTTTCATGCTAAAAAAGGAGATTAGATATATAAAATTATAGGGTGAAACAAATATATTAATAATGTTTCAAAATAATTTATAAAAGGAGAAACAGTAAATATGGATGAAACTATTATTTATTTAATAAGACATTCAGAACAATATAGAGATTATGAATATAAAGATGAAATATATAACGAAAGAGAAAAAAACAAGAAAATAATATTATCTGTTGAAGGAGAAGAAAAAGCTAAAGTATTTTCACAAAAAAAACAATTAAAAAATATTGATGTCTTATATTCCAGTGATTTTGTAAGAGCAATAGCTACTGCGAAGTATATTGCTAAAAAGAACAATATAACGATTAATATAGATGAAAGATTAGGAGAAAGAGCTATCCGGTGTAATAGATAAGTCTTATCTTGCAGATAATAAAATTGATTTTACGAAAATGCAAATATTAGATCCAAATTTTAAAAATTATTTAGGAGAGAATAATTTAGAAGTAAGGAAAAGAATGAAAAAAGCTATTTTTTCAACAATAAGACAAAATATAGGGAAAAAAATAGCTTTTGTAGGTCATGGAGCAGCAATAAAATTTTTCTTACAAGAATTTTGTACATATAATAAAGAAAAAGATTTATTAGAATATAATGGTAGAGTTGTATGTCCAAGGTATTTAGAATCTCCATCTATGATTCAAATAATTTTTAAAGATGAAGTTATTAAAAATATAAAATATTTAAGATAAGGAGGCGCTAATGGATACTATTATTTATTTAATAAGACATGCTGAAACAATTGATGAAAATTCAATTAGACATACAAATGAAACATCTCAAGAAATAAATGAAAAAGAAATATTATCAATAGAAGGAGAAGAAATGGCAAAGAAGCTAAGTGAAAATAAAGAATTAAAGAAAGTTGATGCAATTTGGTGTAGTAGTTATGTTAGAGCAAAGCAGACGGCTAAATATATTGCATATAAAAATAATTTACAATATGATTTAGATAACAGATTAAGCGAGAGAAAACTTGGAAATGTTGAAGATTTAGCTGAATTTATGAAAGATAAAAAAACAAGAGATCCTTCTCATGAACAATTAGCTTTTCCAGATTTTAAAACTCGTGATGGTGAAAGTGCAAATGAAACGAATAAAAGAATGACAAAATGTATAAATGAAATAATAAAAAGATATGAAGGGAAAAAGATTGCTATAGTAAGTCATGGAGGCTCAATTAAATTCTATTTATTGAATTATTGTAGTGTAAATAAAGAACTAAACCTTGAATATAAAGGAAGAGAGTTAAATGTAACTTCGCCTTGCTTATTGAAGCTCACATTTAGAAATAATAAAATGACTGATTTAGAACAAATAATTTAATGGAGGAAAAAAATGAATAGAAAAGAGACTAACTATTAATTGTCAATAGTTTTTCTGAAAAATTTTTTAAATTTTTTGTTAGATAAAAAACTGCATAACAAATAGAAGTTTTTAAGCCATTTTTTAAAAACCTCTGCAACCGTTGCAACTGTAAGGATT
>JAFRDD010000101.1 GCA_017404025.1 Clostridia bacterium | reverse complement strand
TGGGACATTTTCACTAAGAATTAACGTGAATAAAAAAGGACATTTTCATTAAGAATTCAATAAAAATACCAATAAAAAAATGGGACATTTTTACTAAGAATTGAAATTTAAAATTGGGACATTTTTACTAAGAATTCACAGCTTTTGGTAAAATTTCCTAAAACTATTGAATAATTTTGTAATTAAATTTATAATAATTAAGTAAAATTAATAAAAAAGATAATAGAGGTGTGAATAAATGACAAAAAATCAACCCAAAAAAGAAAGTTTTATGCAAGGAGTATTAACATTAATATTTTCGCAAATTTTGATAAAACTCTTGGGGCTAGTATATACATTATATTTAACAAATAGAGAAGGATTTGGAGACAAAGGTAATGGAATATGTGCAAGTGGTTATCAAATATATGCATTGTTATTGACAATATCTTCAATAGGAGTACCAAGTGCAATAGCAAAACTTGTATCAGAAAGAACAGCAATTGGAGATTATAAAGGGGCACATAGAATTTTTAAAATTGCATTTGCAACATTTGCAATAATAGGATTAATAGGAAGTTTACTATTATTCTTTGGTGCACACATAATTGCGGTAAATTGGTTACAAATACCAGAAGCAGAAATGACATTAGTTGCACTTTCACCAGCAATATTTTTCGTTGCGGTCGCTTCTGTAATGAGAGGATACTTTAATGGAAGACAAAGATTGAAAGTAGGTGCAAGATCTCAAACTTTAGAACAGATATTTAAAACATTACTAACAATTATAGTTGTTGAAATAGTTGCAATATTATCAAATGTTTCAACAGAATGGATGGCAGCAGGGGCAAATTTAGCAACAACACTTGCAACATTTTTAGGATTTAGCTATTTAATTCTTTATTATAAAGCTAGAAATAAAGAAATAGCTACAGAAATTAAATCAACTGTAAATTATAAATATGAAAGAGTTTGGACTATAATAAAAAGAATTTTAATAGTATCAATTCCAATTGCACTAACTGCAATAATGTCTTCAATAAATAAAAATATAGATTCATTTACAGTTGTAAGAAGTCTAAAACAATTCTTACCAGAAGACGTTGCAACAGCACAATATGGAATTTTAGGAGGAAAAGTAGATACTTTAACGAGTTTACCATTATCAATAAATGTAGCATTTGCAACAGCACTTGTACCTGCGATTTCAGCAGCTAAAGCTCAAAAGGATAAAAAGACTATTACCAAAAGAACTTCTTTCTCGCTATTATTATCAATGTTAATAGGATTACCTTGTACTGTTGGAATGTTTATATTTTCAGGACAAATTTTAAATTTATTGTTTCCAAATGCAAGTGATGGAGCAGTAATTTTACAAATAAGTTCTCTTACTATAATATTTACAATTTTAGATCAGACAATTAATGGTGCTTTGCAAGGGTATGGAAAACTTATGGTTCCAACAGTTGCTTTAGGTTGCCGGAGTGATAGCAAAATTAATATTAAATTTAATTCTAGTACCAATACCAGACATTGGAGTAAATGGAGCGGCAATTGCTTCTGTTGTATGTCACATGGTCGCATTTACAATAGCATTTACAACATTGTTGAGAAATATAAAATTAAATTTAGGATTTAAAAAATTAATTTTTAAACCATTAATTGCAACTATAATTATGGGAATTTGCTCATATTTTATATTTAATGTATTAAATGGAATAATTGTAGAAAAAATGGCTACAATAATAGCTATAGTGGTAGCGGTTCTTATATATGCAATAACAATTGTAGTACTAAAAATATTTACAAAAGAAGAAATAAATATGTTACCTTGTGGTGCACAAATTTATAAAATATTGGAAAAAATAAAAATTTATTAAAAAATTCTAGAAAAAAAAGAAGGATTTTATCAAATAATGGCGAATAGTTTTAAGTAGAGTACAAATATTGCTTGATTTTAAGCTATATTTATACATACATTAAATCTTATAGGAGGTAATTTAAATGAACAAAGCTGAATTAATCGCAGCAATAGCTGCACAAACAGGTGACACAAAAAAAGCAGCTGAAGCATCAGTTAACGCTTTTGTTGATGTTGTAACAAAATCTTTAGTAAAAGGTGACAAAGTTCAATTAGTTGGATTTGGATCTTTTGAAGTAAGAAAAAGAGCAGCTAGAAAAGGAAGAAACCCACAAACTAAAGAAGAAATCAAAATACCTGCATCAAAAGCTCCAGTATTCAAAGCTGGTAAAGCATTAAAAGATTTAGTAAACAAAAAATAAGAATAATTTATATAATGTATAAATATATGAATTCATATAAGAGACTTCCAATAGGAAGTCTCTTTTTTGGATTGCCAAAGGGGACGGTTGCCAAAGGGGACGGTTCTCATGGCAACTTTTTTGTTGAGAAAAGTTAAAAAAATTAATATAAACACTTGATTTTAAATAAAATATTTGATATAATAGTTCGCGTATTAAGCACATAAAGAGAGCTATTTAGGAAGTGCCTATAAATAGGTCCTAAAAGTGATGAACTTTATGGGTGTAAAAACAAAAAGGAGGAATTTGAAATGGCAGTAGTTGCAATGAAACAATTACTAGAAGCAGGTGTTCACTTTGGACATCAAACAAGAAGATGGGATCCAAAAATGGCTGAATATATATTCCAAGCTAGAAATGGAATTCACATCATCGATTTACAAAAAACATCAAAAAAATTAGACGAAGCATATGAATTCGTTAAAGGACAAGTAGAAGAAGGAAAGACAGTTCTATTTGTTGGAACAAAAAAACAAGCACAAGAATGTATGAAAGATGCAGCAATAGCTTGTGGAATGTACTATGTTGATCAAAGATGGTTAGGAGGAATGCTAACAAACTTTGACACAATACAAGCAAGAATTAAAAGATTAAAAGACTTAGAAACAATGGAACAAGATGGTACATTTGAAGTATTACCAAAAAAAGAAGTTATTCTATTAAAGAAAGAAATGGAAAAACTAGAAAAAAATCTTGGTGGAATAAAAGAAATGCAAGAATTACCAGGAGTAATATTCTTAGTAGATCCTAAAAAAGAAAGAATAGCAATACTAGAAGCTAAAAAATTAAATATACCAGTTGTTGGTTTAGTAGACACAAACTGCAATCCAGAAGAATTAGATTATCCAATTCCAGGAAATGATGATGCTATAAGAGCTGTAAAATTAATAGCAGATTGCATAGCAAATGCAGTTGTAGAAGGAAAACAAGGTGAAAGCTTTGAACCAATAATGGAAAATGTTGAAGACAATGAAGAAGCTACATCAATGGAAGAAATTGTAGAAAATATAGAAGAATAATCAAAACAAAGAGTGGAGCTCTTCTGCTCTACTCTTTATTTTATAAAAATCAAGGAGGAATTATATTATGGTTACAGCCGCTTTAGTAAAAGAATTAAGAGACAAAACAGGTGCAGGAATGATGGACTGCAAAAAAGTTTTAGTTGAAACAGATGGAGATTTAGAAAAAGCAACAGAATTATTAAGAGAAAGAGGAATAGCAAAAGCAGCAAAAAAATCAGGAAGAGTTGCCGCAGAAGGGGTATCAGAAGCATATGTTTCTGCAGATGGAAAAGTAGGAGTTGTTGTTGAAGTAAACTCTGAAACAGACTTTGTTGCAAAAAATGAAGAATTTAGAACATTTGTAACAAGTGTAGCAAAACAAATAGCTGAAAAAAATCCTGAAAATTTAGAAGCATTACTTGCACAAGAATCAATCGAAGAATCTGGAAAAACAGTACAAGAAGTACTTGTTTCTAAAATAGCTACAATTGGAGAAAATTTAAGCATAAGAAGATTTGCAAGATTTGAATCAGAAGGATTAATTACAAAATATATTCATGGAGATGGAAAAATAGCAGTTCTAGTAAATATGAAAAAAGGAACAGAAGATGTTGCAAAAGATATTTGTATGCAAATAGCAGCAGCTAAACCAGAATATTTAGACGAATCTAAGGTTCCAGAAGAAAGAGTTAAAAAAGAAAAAGAAATTTTAAAAGCTCAAACAATGAATGAAGGAAAACCAGAAGCTATTGCTGAGAAAATAGTTGAAGGAAGAATTGGAAAATTCTTTAGTGAAATATGTTTAGTAGATCAACAATTTGTTAAAGATCCAAATGTAAAAGTTTCACAAGTATTAGCAGAAAAAAATGCTGAAGTAGCAGATTTTGTTAGATTTGAGACAGGAGAAGGAATAGAAAAGAAAGAAGAAAATTTTGCGGAAGAAGTTATGAAACAATTAAAATAATATATAAAAAACATATACAAAAATTAAAGTTTGTATATGTTTTTTATATTTCATCTAAATCAGAAAAAAATGTTTTGCTTTCAGGAACAATATTTTTGCCATCTTCAACAAAAATTCTACCACTAAATAAATCAATATATTTCTTTTTTCTAACCTTATTACCGTTACTATCTGTTATTTTTAAATGTTCAGGAAATTTATCTGGATTTGCTAAAAATACAGTATGCCTTAAAATAGGTGTAGTATGAGTTTCTTTATTTAAATCAACAGCTCTTAAAAAATCTCTGTGGCTTTTTTCAAAAGGTAATACTAGAGGAGTTGTTAAATGGGTAAAATTATTTTCGTAGTCTGAATTACCTTCATATAAAGGAATAAGATTTTTTGATTTTGCATTTAAAAGGCTTTCTGCTAGAAATTCTCTTTCAACATGAATTTTTACAGGTTTATTAAGTCCAGGATAATCTATACCAATTAAAACAAATCTACTTCTGTTTTGTATAGTATTATAATTATCAGTACTATCATTTATAAATCCCCAATTTTTAATTTTTTTATTATCTGATAAATCGGCAATGGTACTTATAGCTAAATTATTTTTTACAGCATAAATGTATTGAATTCTTTTATTTAGTTTTAGGCATTGTTTTAAATCTGTACATAAATCGTGTTTCATATATGGTAAAGCATCTGTAAAATATTTTTCATATTCATATCCTAATTTTTTTGAAAGTTTTTTTATTTTAAGCTCAATATCATTATTAGCCAAAGAAGAGTCAAGTATTTTACGTGTTGAATCTTCTAAAAAATTGTACTTAATTAATAAATTTTGTATAATAGAATTACTTGGAACTTTTTTTATATTATTTATGTCCATCTGCTGAAGGATAAAATATCCAACATTAATATTAGCTAATTTTTTTGCATATTTATTTTGCCAAAACATATTTAAAACTGATAATTGCTGTGTTGACATTTTACTTAAATTTTCTCTAGAAAGAATATTATTAACACCTAAATCTTTAGGTTTTTCTTCAGAACAATCTAAAGTATAAGATAAATCTTCTAACCATAAAAATGATTGTTGAGTATTGTGATCATTTATAAAATTCTTTAATAAATCATTTTCAACGAAAAAATCTTTAACAAATAATAAAAGATCTATATTATCTTTTTTATATAAATTTTCCAAAGGTGTAGAAAGATTTTGAATGGATTTTTTTAAAAAGTTATATTCAGAATCTTGTGATAAAGAAGCTTTTTGTTTAGATATTTTGTTTCTATAAATAATAAGTAATGATTTTATTAACAAATTTGAAGATTTAGTTAAATCATAAGAAAACAATTCTTTATCTGAATAATGTAAATCTTCTTTATTTTTATATGTTGAATATATTTGTTTTAGAATTTTTTCATTTGATTGTAAATGTTTAATGGCAAGAATCTGACATGGAATACCAGAAAGTTCTTGTATATGTTTATTATAAAAGCTATTTGAACAAGTAACCATATCATATTCAAGAAGTTCAGTAATTTCTTTAAAACCACAATTAGGATTATTTTCTTTATATTTATTAATAAATGAAGAGACTAAAGAAATATCTTGTTTAGCATGAAATATGGTCGTATTATTTATATTTTCTTTATATTTATTAAAATCCATTTTTTTCACCTTGTGTAACATTATAACACATTATGTTGACTTTTGTAAAGTCATAATAAAAAAATAAAAAAAAATACTAGAAATTACTATCATTTTTGAAATATTTGTGATAAAATACGAAAAGTATAATAAAATAAGAAGGAGTTGGAAAAATTGGCAGAATTAAAATATAAGAGAGTACTTTTAAAATTAAGTGGAGAAGTATTAGCAGGTGAAAAAAAATTTGGAGTAGATGTTGAAACAGTAGGAAAATTATGTGATAAAATTAAAGAAATAGTAAAATTAGGAGTTCAAGTAGGAATTGTAGTTGGAGGAGGAAACTTCTGGAGAGGAAGGAATGGACATGAAATGGAAAGAACAACAGCAGACTATATGGGAGTATTAGCAACATCAATGAATGGTTTAGCACTTCAAGATGCTTTAGAATCAAGAGGAATATATTCAAGAGTACAAACAGCAATAGAAATGAGAGAAATTGCAGAACCATTTATCCAAAGAAAAGCAATAAAACACTTAGAAAAAGGAAGAGTTGTAATATTTGCTGGAGGAACAGGGCATCCATTTTTTACAACAGATACAGCAGCAGCTTTAAGAGCAGCTGAAATAAAAGCAGATGTATTATTACTTGGAAAATCAATAGATGGAGTATATTCTGCAGATCCCAAAATAGACCCTACAGCTGAAAAATATGATGAAATAACATATACAGATGTATTAAATAAAGATTTGAAAGTTATGGATTCAACAGCAACAGCAATGTGTAGAGATAATAATATTCCACTTTTAGTATTTGGAATAGCAGACCCAGAAAATATAGTAAGAGCTGTTAAAGGCGAAAAAATAGGAACAGTAGTGAAATAAAAAGGGAGAGAAAAATTATGGATTATAAAAGTATAGAAGATAGAATGGAAAAAACAATTAGCGTATATGCTGAAAAATTAGCAGAAGTAAGAGCTGGAAGAGCAAACCCTGCAATATTAAATAAAGTAAAAATAGATTATTATGGAACACCAACGCCAATTAATCAAGTTGCCGGAGTTTCAGTTCCAGAAGCAAGATTAATAGTTATTCAACCATGGGATGTTAGTGTGCTAAAAGAAATTGAAAAAGCAATACTTGCATCAGATATTGGAATTAATCCAAATAATGATGGAAAAGTAATAAGACTAGCTTTTCCAGAATTAACTGAAGAAAGAAGAAAAGAACTTGTTAAAGATATTAAGAAAATAGCTGAAGAAGCTAAAGTTGCAGTAAGACAAGTTAGAAGAGATGGTTTAGATGAATTTAAAGCAAAACAAAAAAATAGTGAAATAACTGAAGATGAACTAAAACAAGCAGAAAATGATATTCAGAAAATTACAGATAAAAATATAGATGAAATAGATAAAATACTTGAGAATAAAGAAAAAGAAATAATGTCAGTGTAGTATATAGTAAAATTATTGGAGAATAGCATGGATTTTAAGGAAGAATTAAAAGAATATCAAAATATAGTAAATAACGAATTAGAAAAATATGTTAGAAAAGAAAAATGCCCAGAAGAAGTATTGAACAATTCTATGGAATACAGTTTAATGGCTGGAGGAAAAAGATTACGTCCAATACTTATAATTGCAACATTTAAATTATTTAATGAAAATTTTGAGAAAGTTATGCCATATGCTGTTGCTATGGAAATGGTACATAATTTTTCATTAATACATGATGATTTGCCTGGCATTGATAATGATGATTTTAGACATGGCAAACCAACAAATCACAAAAAATTTAATGAAGCAACTGCAATTTTAGCAGGAGATGGACTTTTAAATAATGCTTTTATTATAATTAGCGAAGAATTGAAAAAAGATACTACTGAAGATTTAGAAAATAAAATAAAAGTATTTAATGAATTTACTATAGCAATCGATAGAACAATTGCTGGTGAATATATAGATACTGAAGTTGAAGGAAAACAAATTTCAAGTGAACTATTAGAATATATTCATAAAAATAAGACAGGTGCATTTTTAAAATACTGTGTAAGAACAGGTGCTATTTTAGCAAATGCTAAGCAAGATGAAATTGATGAATTAACAAAGTATGCTGAAAATATAGGGTTGGCATTCCAAATAAAAGATGATATTTTGTCAGAAGCAGGAGACGAAAAAATACTAGGAAAGCCAGTTGGAAATGATAGAGAACATGGCAAATGTACTTATGTTTCAAAATATGGTTTAGATGGCGCAAAAGAAATTTTAAATAAAATAACAAATGAAGCAGTAGATATAATGAATAGCTATGGAGAAAAAGGAGAGTTTTTAAAAGAACTTGCTAAATACATAGCAAATAGAAATAAATAGGAGATTTTATATGGAATTTAATAAAGAAAATTTGCCAACACATATTGCAATTATTATGGATGGTAATAGACGATGGGCAAAAAAACAAGGTAAACCAGCAAGCTATGGGCATAAAGAAGGTGCAAAAACTTTAGAAAAAGTTGTAAGATATGCAAATAAAATCGGAATAAAATTTATAACAGTATATGCTTTTTCTACAGAAAATTGGAAAAGGGCAGAAGAAGAAGTAAAATCTTTAATGCTCTTACTTCAAAGTTATTTAGATGAATATTCCAAAAGAGCAGACACAGAAAATACTAGAATAAAAGTATTAGGAGATATAACAGCTTTATCAGAAGGATTGCAAAAAAGTATAAAAAAATGTATCCAAAGAACTAAGGACAATACAGGAATTACATTTAATATTGCTCTAAATTATGGAGGAAGAGATGAAATTGTTAAAGCTGTGAGAAGTATAGCTTTAAAAGTAAAAGATAAAATAATAAATATAGAAGATATAAATGAAAATTCAATTTCAGAAGAATTATATACTGCAAATGATCCAGATCCAGACTTAATTATAAGAACAAGTGGAGAAATGCGATTAAGTAATTTTTTGCCATGGCAGTCAGTATATTCTGAATTATTATTTGTACAGAAAAATTGGCCAGATTTTAATGAAAATGATTTTGATGAAGCAATAATAGAATATCAAAAAAGAACAAGAAAATTTGGAGCAAACTAAAGAAAGAGGATAATTATGGAAAAGAATAGATACACATCTGCGTTAATAGGAATTCCATTAGTAATATTAATTTTTTTAATAGGAAATAAATATATAGTAGATATTTCAATGTCAATAATTTCAATGATTGCAATGAATGAATATTTTAATGCTATATCAAAAGTTGCAATGCCAGTTAAGTGGATAGGATATGTAAGTTGTTTAAGCATAGCTGTTTTACATATAATACCAAATGAAATTTTAATGCAAGCATTGTTATTTGCAGTTCCAGCCATTTTGTTAATTTTATTTTTGCATGTAATATTAACTGAAATGAGAATAACAGTAAAAGATATTGCATATACTTTTTTTGGAATATGTTATGTAGTATTTTTTATGATGTTCATTGCATTAATTGCAGGAAGAGATAACGGAAAAATACTAGTTTGGTTTACAATAATATCAGCTTGGGTAACTGACATATTTGCTTATTTTGTAGGAAAAACAATAGGAAAACATAAATTTAGCAAAATAAGCCCTAAAAAGTCTATTGAAGGTTGCATTGGAGGAACTTTTTTCGCTGTAATAATATTATTAGGATATATGTTTATTTCAAATACTTATTGGGGAACGAATTATTCATATATAAATGTTACATGGATTGGACTACTTTTGAGTTTAATTGGTCAAATTGGAGACTTTTCTGCATCTTGCATAAAAAGATATGTAGATATAAAAGATTATAGTAATCTTATTCCAGGCCATGGAGGAATTTTAGATAGAATGGATAGTTTCTTATTTATAGCACCATTTGCTTATCTTTTATTTGGAATAATGTAATTGATTAGGAGGATATAACTTGATTTCTTTTTTACTGTCAGCAATAAAAATTATATTTTTATTAGGATTTTTAATATTAATTCATGAAGGTGGACATTTTTTTGTCGCAAAATTTTGTAAAGTAAAAGTAAACGAATTTGCAATAGGATTTGGACCAACTATATGGAAAAAACAAGGAAAACAAACTAAATATGCATTACGTTTAATTCCTCTAGGGGGATTCGTAAATATGGAAGGAGAAGAACAAGAATCAGATGAGGACGGTTCTTTTTCTAAAGCAAGCATTTTAAAAAGAATATCAATTGTTTCTGCAGGAGCAATTGTAAATATTAGTTTTGGACTAATAGTATATTTTATTTTAATGATAATATACCATTCAGCAATGGAGCTTTTACCATCAGAAAACAATATAGGAAATCATATAGGTTTTGCTTTTGGGCAAACTAAGGATTTTGTAATTTCAATAATAGATAATTTAAAACAATTATTTACAGGAAAACTAGGAGTAGATCAAATGATGGGACCTGTAGGAATTTCAGCAACAGTAGCAAAAACTACTGATTTGTTTGATTTTATTTATATATTGTCATTAATTTCATTGTCACTAGGAATTACAAATTTATTACCAATACCAGTACTAGATGGAGGTAAAATATTAATACTTATAATAGAAGCAATTAGAAAAAAACCATTAAATAAAGAATTAGAATTAAAAATACAATTATTAGGATTTTCATTTATAATAGCACTATCATTATTAATTACTTATAATGATATAATTAAATTAATATTATAAAATTTCTATTCATAATAAAAGGAGAAAAAGGAATGCCAGAAAATAAGAAAACAATAGGAGAAATATTTAGTGATTACCAAACTAGAAGTAATATAAAAAATGCAAAAATAGATTCTTTAAATGTTATAAAGAAAACGAATACTTTAGGAATTACACTAGAAACAATTGAATATATAGAAATAAAAGAAATATGGTATTTTGAAAAATTTTTAATTGAAAGATTTAATTTTGAAAGTATAGATTTAAAAATTAATTATAGCGAAAATGCAAAATTAAAACCAATAAAAGAAGAGTGGAGAAATATTATATGCTATATGGCTCATAAATATCCATTAATGAAACCACTGCTATTAATGAAAAGTGATGTAGAAGTAGAAAATAATAATATTAACATACAAATGCATATAAAAGGAGCTGATTTTTTAAGAGCTAAGAAAACAGACGTTGAACTACAAAATATTTTAGAAAAAATATTTGGAAAAAAATATAATATAAATATTGAAGAAAAAATAAGTAATGAAGAAATTTTAGAAATTAAGAAAAATATAAAAAAAATTGAAGAAGAAGCAATTGAAAAACATGCGTCTGTAATAAAAGAAGAAATTAGTGTACCAGAATATGAACAAAATGTACCTCCACCAACAGATGAAGATTATGTTCCTACTTCTGAAGATGAAATTGGAATTACAGAAGAAGTAGAAAGTGAAAATTACATATTAGGAAAAGCAACAAAATCAAAAGAAAAATTAGTTAAAATAAAAGATATAAATGCAGAAAGCGGAAGAATTACAATAGAAGGAAGAGTTATTTCAGAAGAATGTAGAGAAACAAAATCAGGAAAAGGAATGTTAATATATGACATATATGATGGAACAGGAATTATTACTTGTAAATCTTTTTCAAAAGATATAACAGAAGGAAATGAAATGTTAGAAAAAATAAAAAATGCAAAAGCAATAAAAACAACAGGTAAGGCTGGACTTGATACTTTTGCAGGAGATGTTACTATTATATCTAATATAATAATTGAAACTAACACAGATGTTCCGGAATTGCCAGAAGAAGATGAAGGAACACCGCTAATTCTTGGAAAAAACATAAATATAACAGAACCACTTGTAAAAATTTCTGATTTAGGTCCAGAAGATCGGAAAAGTTTGTTTAGATGGTGAAGTTATTGGAATGGAAGATAAAGAAACAAAATCAGGAAAAGTAATTTTAAGTTTTGATTTATATGATGGCTCTAGTACAATGACTTGTAAAGCATTTTTAGATAAAAATAATGCTAAAAAAATTATAAAGAGAATAAAAGGTGCAAAAGGAATAAAAATAGCTGGAAATGCTGGTATGGACCAATTCTCTGGAGAGCTTACTGTTATGGCAAATACAATAGTTGAATCTGAAGGTGTAAAAAAAGTAGAAAGAAAAGATAATGCAGAAGTGAAAAGAGTAGAACTTCATATGCATACAAAAATGAGTCAAATGGATGCAGTAACTTCTGCAACTGATTTAATAAAAAAAGCTATGAAATGGGGAATGAAATCAATTGCAATTACAGACCATGGCGTAGTACAAGCATTTCCAGAGGCATATCATTTAGTTGGAGATGATAATCCTGATATAAAAGTTATATATGGAGTTGAAGCTTATTTAGCACCTGATAATACAAAATCTGTATATAATTCTAAAAATCAAGATATTGATACAACTTATTGCGTCTTAGATTTAGAAACAACAGGCTTTTCAGCAACTACTGAAAAAATTACAGAAATAGGAATAATGAAATATAGAAATGGTGAAGTAATAGATTCTTTTTCAGAATTTGTTAATCCAGAAAAGCATATACCAGAAAGAGTAACAGAAGTAACAAATATAACAGATGATATGGTAAAAGATGCACCAACAATAGAGGATATGTTTCCAAGAGTGTTGGAGTTTTTAGGAGACCCAAAAGAAACTGTAATTGTAGCACATAATGCAAATTTTGATGTTGGATTTTTAAAACAAAATGCTTCTTTTTTAGGATATAAATTTGAATATACATACTTAGATACATTAAGTTTGGCAAAAGACTTATTTCCTGATTATAAAAAATATAAATTAGGTAAAATTGCAGAAAACTTAGGAATAAAAGTAGAAGTAGCACATAGAGCTCTAGATGATGTAGATACAACTGTAAAAGTTTTTAGAGTAATGATGGATATGCTTAAGGAAAGAGGAGTAAAAACTGTAGATGATATAGATTTATTAGCAAAAGATGAAGAAGCTAAAAAGGAAGAATATAAAAAATTAAATACTTATCATGCAATTATTTTAGCTAAGAATTATGTAGGACTTAGAAATTTATATAGATTAGTATCATATTCTCATTTAGACTATTTTTATAAAAAACCTAGAATATTAAAAAGTTTATATAAAAAGTATTCTGAAGGGTTGATTCTTGGAAGTGCATGTGAGGCAGGAGAATTATATCAAGCAATAGAATTAGGAAAACCAGATGAAGAAATAGAAGAAATTGCAAGTGATTATGATTATTTGGAAATTCAGCCAATAGGAAATAATAACTTTTTAATAAGAAATGGTACAGTTAGAGATGAAGATGACTTAAGAGATATAAATAGAAAAATAGTAGCACTTGGTGAAAAATTAGGAAAACCAGTTGTTGCTACTTGTGATGTGCATTTTATGGATCCACAAGATGAAATATATAGAAGAATTTTAGAAGCGGGACAAGGTTATGATGATGCTGATATGCAAGCACCATTATATTTAAGAACAACAGAAGAAATGCTAGAAGAATTTGAATATTTAGGAAAAGAAAAAGCTTATGAAGTTGTTGTAACAAATACAAATAAAATAGCTGATATGTGTGAACAAATTAGTCCAATTTCGCCAGAAAAATGTCCGCCACATATTCCAGGCTGTGAAGAAGATATTAAAAATATTGCATATAAAAAAGCTTATGAAATGTATGGAGATCCACTTCCTGAAATAGTAAAAACAAGATTAGACAAAGAATTAGATTCTATTATAAGTAATGGATATTCTGTTATGTATATAATTGCGCAAAAATTAGTATGGAAATCAAATGATGATGGATATATAGTAGGTTCAAGAGGTTCTGTTGGATCATCTTTAGCTGCATTTATGACAGGTATTACAGAAGTTAATTCACTTCAACCACATTACAGATGTCCAAATTGTAAATATTCAGACTTTACTGATTATGGAGTGCAAAATGGATTTGATTTGCCTGATAAAGATTGCCCAAAATGCGGACAAAAACTAGTAAAAGATGGAATGGATATACCATTTGAAACATTCTTAGGTTTTAATGGAGACAAAGAGCCAGATATAGACTTAAACTTCTCTGGAGAATATCAAGCAAAAGCTCATAAATATACAGAAGTTATATTTGGAAAAGGAACAACATTTAAAGCTGGAACTGTTGGTACAGTTGCTGATAAAACAGCATATGGATATGTTAAAAATTATTTTGAAGAAAGAGGTATTCCAGTTAATAAAGCAGAAATTGGAAGACTTTCACAAGGATGCACAGGAATAAAAAGAACAACAGGGCAACATCCAGGAGGAATTATAGTTGTTCCAAAAGGAAGAGAAATATTTGAATTCACACCAGTACAGCATCCAGCAGATGATCCAAATTCAGATATTATAACTACACATTTTGATTATCACTCAATAGATGCAAACCTTTTAAAATTAGATATACTAGGACATGATGATCCGACTGTTATTCGTATGCTTCAAGACTTAACAGGAATTGCACCAACTGAAATACCACTAGATGACAAAGAAACAATGTCTATATTTAATTCAACAGATGCACTAGGAGTTACTCCAGAACAAATACATTCACAAGTTGGAACTTATGGTATTCCAGAGTATGGAACGAAATTTGCAAGAGGAATGCTTCTAGACACCAAACCAACAACCTTTGATGAATTGATACGTTTATCAGGATTATCACATGGTACTGATGTGTGGCTTGGAAATGCACAAACATTAATAGAACAGGGAGTAGTTACTCTGCAAGAAGCAATATGTTGTCGTGATGATATAATGATTTATTTAATAAAAAAAGGTGTTCCACCTGACAAAGCATTTAAAATAATGGAAACAGTTCGTAAGGGAAAAGCCCTAAAAGATCCAGAAAAATGGAATGGATTTAAAGAAATAATGAAAGAACATGAGGTTCCGGATTGGTATATAAAATCATGTGAAAAAATTAAATACATGTTCCCAAAAGCCCATGCTGCAGCTTATGTTACAAATGCCTTTAGAATTGCATGGTTTAAAGTTCATATTCCACTTGCATATTATGCTGCATATTACACAATAAGAGCGAAAGCTTTTGATGCTGAATTCATGATATTTGGAAAAGAAAAAGCCAAAAACAAAATGAAAGAAATAGAAATGAAAAATCAGAAAAAAGAGGCAACAAAAGCAGAGTTAGATATGTATGATGATTTGGAAATTGTTTTAGAAATGTATGAAAGGGGATTTGAATTTTTGCCAGTAGACTTATATGAATCAGACGCAACAAAATTTAAAATACAAGAAAATAAACTACGTCCACCGCTAAACAGTATACCAGGATTTGGAACTGTTGCAGCACAAGGAATTCAAAATGCTAGAAAAGATGGAAAATTTATGTCTATAGATGATTTGAAAATTAGAGCAAAGATAGGAACATCAGGAGCAGATTTATTAAAACAATTTGGTTGCTTAGAAGGAATGAGTCAAAGCAATCAAATGAGTTTATTTGGATAGTTGCTAAGTTGCCAAGGGGACGGTTGCCAAGGGGTTGCCAAGGGGACGGTTCCTTTGGCAACTTTAATAAAAATTTAATAAAATAATTGCAAGTTGCCAAAGGAACCGTCCCCTTGGCAACCGTCCCCTTGGCAACCCCTTGGCAACTTAGCAAGAAAAAATTTTAGGAGTATTATATGGAAATATTTACAATAAAAAATGTAATTTTATATTTATTAGTTATAAATATTATTGGATTTTTAGCAATGCTAATTGATAAGAAAAAAGCTCAAAAAGGGGCATGGAGAATTCCTGAAAAAACGCTATTTATAATTACACTATTAGGTGGTGGAATTGGAACAATAGCAGGAATGTATATGTTTAGACATAAAACTAAAAAACTTATATTTACAATAGGATTTCCAACAATATTAATATCCGAAATAGTACTAGCTGTATATTTTAAATTTTTCTTTAAATGGTAAAGTATTGTTTTTTATATTGACATAAGTACAAATTATGTCAATAACTTTTGAAAATGTCCCAAAAATTTCTAAACATTAGCGGGAAATTATTCTCGCTAAAATGGACATTTTATTATATTAATCTTGAGTCTTTCCGCTCGCCGCGGAGGCAGGCTCAAGATTTTTTGTATATTT
>JAFRDD010000100.1 GCA_017404025.1 Clostridia bacterium | reverse complement strand
TTTCTTTTTTTATTTCTAAGCTAATCTTTTTCTTGCTTTCTTTACCGCGATTTTTATGAACAAATCCATCTTCTCCTTCATTTTTAAATTTATTAAGTAGTCGATCTATTTGCCTAACAGTTAATCCTAGAGAATCTGAAGTTTCTTTTTTGGTACATTCACCAATAAGAACTTTTTTTATAACATCTAATTTTTCATTTTCTCGTTCATTTAAATTAGCCATTTTTGTTTTTCACCTCCATTCTATGAAGGTATTATAAGACATTTATTTTTATTTACAAACACAAAAAAAGAAGTTAAGTTAATAACTTCAGTTTTTAAGACATTTTCATTTACAAATACAATACTTTTTTGAGACATTTTCATTTACTAGTCACAAATATATTTGAAAAAATTTAGAAAAATCAGCATATTTAAGAAAAAAATGAAAACAATATAAAAAAAGTGGAAAAATTTTCATATTAGTGATATACTTTCCATAAGATAAATTAACAAAGGAGGATATTATGGGAGAAGAATTGAAAGAAAGGCTTTTTGACAAAAAAGAGAACGGATGGGAAAAATTAGACACTAAAGAAAGAGAAAACATATTTGAATTTGCTAAAGGCTATATGAATTTTTTAAATAAGGCAAAAACAGAAAGAGAATTTATTGCAGAAGCAACAAAGGTAGCTAGAGAAAATGGTTTTAAGGATTTGTCAGAATATGATGAATTAAAAACAGGGGATAAAGTATATTTTGTAAATAGAGAAAAAAGTATGTATTTAGCAATAATAGGTGAAGAAAAAATAGAAAGTGGAATACATGTAATAGGTTCTCATGTTGATTCACCAAGATTAGATTTAAAACCAAATCCACTACATGAAGAAGGAGGTTTTGCATATTTTAAAACACATTATTATGGTGGTATAAAGAAATATCAGTGGACAGCTATTCCACTTAGTTTACATGGTGTTATTGTTAAAGCAAATGGCGAAAAAATAACAATAAACATAGGAGAAGATGAAAGTGATCCTATATTTACAATAACAGATTTGTTACCACATTTGGCGCAAGAACAAATGGAGAAAAAATTAAAAGATGGGGTAAATGGGGAGAACTTACAATTATTAATTGGAAGTATACCATTTGAAGATGATAAAGTATCTGAAAAAATAAAATTAAATATTTTAAATATACTAAATCAAAAATATGGAATAGTAGAAGAAGATTTAGTAAGTTCAGAAATAGAAGTAGTTCCAGCATTTAAAGCTAGAAGTTTAGGATTTGACTCAAGTTTAGTTGCTGCTTATGGTCAAGATGATAAAATATGTGCTTATACTTCATTAATGGCTATGATGGAATTAGAAAATGTAAAAAATACTGCAGTTTGTATATTGTCAGATAAAGAAGAGGTAGGAAGCATAGGAAATACAGGAATGGAATCACACATGTTTGATTACTTTATTTCAGAATTGTTAAATAAAACAGGAGAAAATAGACCTAATTTATTAGACAAGGTATTTTGCTATTCGAAAATGTTATCATCAGATGTAGATGCAGGTTTTGACCCATTATATTCAAGTGTATCAGACAAACAAAATGCGGGATTCCTAGGAAAAGGTATAAGCTTAAACAAATATACAGGTTCTAGAGGAAAATCAATGGCTTCTGATGCAAACGCAGAATATGTTGCTTGGATAAGAAACTTATTAAATAAAAATGATATAAAATATCAAATTGCAGAACTAGGAAAAGTAGACATAGGAGGAGGGGGAACTATTGCATATATATTAGCTAATAAAGGCGTAGATGTTATAGATTGCGGTGTTCCAGTACTTTCAATGCATGCTCCATATGAAGTTACTAGTAAATATGATATATATTCAGCATATAAAACATATAAAGCTTTTTGGAAGGAATAATAAAAGTATAGAATAAAAAATAGACTTATACGTTTTCGTATAAGTCTATTTTGGTGAGCCAGGAGGGGTTCGAACCCCCGACCCCATGCTTAGAAGGCATGTGCTCTATCCAACTGAGCTACTGACCCAAATATTATCAACACTAACTATAATAGCACAAAATTACGTGGCTGTCAATAAAAATGAAAGAAAAAGTTAAATTAGATGTGAATTCTTAGTAAAAATGTCCCAATTTTAAATTTCAATTCTTAGTAAAAATGTCCCATTTTTTTATTGGTATTTTTATTGAATTCTTAATGAAAATGTCCTTTTTTATTCACGTTAATTCTTAGTGAAAATGTCCCA
>JAFRDD010000099.1 GCA_017404025.1 Clostridia bacterium | reverse complement strand
ATGATGAATATTATAATAATATTTAAATTTATAAATTTTCTCAGGAAAAATATTTGATGTCTTTACGTGAAATTCTTGTTTATGTTTGTACATATGTATTACAACAAGACATCAATAAGAATATATTTGTAAATGTTGTTAGAAATCTTATTGGTATTAGAAAGAAGGAAAATGAAAATCTTAAGTATGTAATTCTTACAGATATTCGTTTTAATCATGAAATAGAATATATACATAAGAATAATGGAATTACAATTTCTATTGTTAGAGATAATGTACAGCAGCTTGACAATATTGCAGAACATGATCTTGATGAAGAAGATAGATGGGATTATATTGTAGAAAATAATGAAGGATATGATGAATTGTTTGAAAAGATTTGGAATATACTTCATGATGATATACAATTTGCTAATATTACAAAATCTTTATATACAAGAGATGATGTAAATAATTATCTTAGACTTGTTGATAGAACACCTGAATATAATATTTATCAATTATGTTGTAAGTTTGACGTTCAAAAAATTTATAAGAGTGAAGGTCAAATATATATGGTTGATCCTGTTGGTGGTCCTACAATTGAGGTAGATGAACCTATTCAATTTATAGATAAAGATGAAATTTGTTCTAAAATAGAATTCAATACAGATTCAAATAAATTTTTGATTTATTTATCAATCTTAGAGGATGAAGATAATTTTTAATAATAAAAAATATTTTTTGAATGGCAACCAGTTTAGGTTGCCATTTTTTATGTATCAATGTGTTCTTATTATTTTTAATTATAAAGTTTAAGGATAAATGATTGTATATTATGTGAAAAGTTTTATACAAAATTCAACTTAAACCAGTAAAAAATGAACTTAAATGATGCAATAAAGTTAAGAGAAGGATTTGAAGAAAAAACAAAGAAAGGATTTGCATATTTTTTAAAGAATATAGGAATGGTAATTCTTATGTTCATATTTATATTTATACTTACAAATCCCGCTTGCATAACAAACCCAAAAGAATTTTTTGGCCAATTCCATGTTGACAGTTTGTGGGTAGTATTTGCATTATTCTGTTCTGTCGCTGGTTTTTATCAACTTGCAAAAAGTGTACAACGTGAAGACAGAGCTTCAGGTAAGGAACAACGAATTGATGAATATGAACAAGCAATGAGACGAAATGATATTGAAATCAAAAAACAGCATGCCGATTTGACAATGAAGAGATTGAATATAAATCATCTTATTGACAATGAATTGAAGGATTTGATCATAAAACTTGATGCTGATAGAGCTGCTATTCTTGAAATGCATAATGGAACAAATAATTTCTCAGGCCTTCCATTTGTATATGCTGATATGTCATATGAACAAGTAAGCAATAGAATAAATTACGCTACAGATGAATTTAAGAATGTGAACCTTGCAAAACTTTCATTCTGTTCAGTTCACTGGCAAGATAAGACATGGATTGGTACAGTTAATGAAGTTGAAAAGGATGACCCTTACTTTGCAGCTAAACTTAGATATGTTGAAGTAAACTTCGGTGCATTCGTAATTCTTGAAGGTCTTTACGGACCACTTGGAATATTGTCATTGTTCTGGAAAGATGAAAAAAATCATCCAACAAAGACAAAGATTATAGCTGAACTTAATCATTCTTCACAGATATTGACAACATTGTTAAGCAGCGTTAAAGAATAATAATTATAAAATAGATTATATAAAAATCAGGGTATATCACCCTGATTTTTTATTTTTATATAGATATGCCAGATACTAAATCAATAAATGTAAATTGGGTTACCGATAGATTTGATGATGACGTCATATATCATTTAAAAGACGCCACGACTGATTTAGTGTCATCAGCCTTTTCAATTTTTGGCTATGAAATATTAGACCAAAAACTTAAGACATATGATAAGTTTTCATTTCAAAATAGTATAATAAAAACTAGACTTGGTGGTAAAAGTGGATTGTCATTTGGTGCAACTATTGCATTATTAGCAAGACATTTTGGACCATTTATAATTCCGATAGATATAATAGAATATATACAAAGTGAAATTACTGATAAGAAAACTTATGACAGATATATGAAAAACCTTCCATCTACAGAAAAACAACTTAAAGATGGATTAGTTCTTGTAGAAGAATTTGTTAAAGCAGGTTATCCAATGCAAGCAGCATATGCATTAGCTGGTAGTGCTTGGACAGAATGTCATTGGGATCCAAATGTTTATAATTCACTTGAACAAAGAAATGGTGGAACAAATGGTACTGGAAATTGGTCAGGGTGTGGAGAAGGTTTGTTTGGACTTACTTTCTGGAATCAAAAAAAGAAGATAATCAATAAGATGAATCTTAATACTATTGAACATAGTATGTATAAATGGAAAGGAGATTCTGTAAATAAGAATGATGTATATCAAGGTATAATATCAAATGATGAAAATGTATATAATAAAGGACCATTCCCAAATAAGAAAAATGATAGAAGGTCCGGTTGTTTATTTCAACTAACAGAAAATGTATGGATTGAAATATTAAAAACATATATACAAGATCTTGGGACTGCATCTGGGGATGATAAATCAACGATTTCTTATCTTATGTATAATGGTATCCCAGACGGTAATGATAGAAATAAAGAAAACGATGATCATAAATTATTATATTCATCATATCTTTATAAAGCAGCATCAGGTACTAAAAAAGAATGGAATGCTTTACTTAAAGTAATTCAATCATATAAAGATACTCATAAGAACCAAGGTGTTGATATTCCAATAAATGGATTTGTTGAACAATTACTTGCAGCATATATACTTGCGCAATATTGTAATGATGTAAAACCTGAAGATATTTCACTTAATGAAATACTTGGTGAAAATTATGGTAAATCAAATGGATTCATAACAGGTGTTGCTGGAGTATTTACAAGATTACTTTATGGAGAAGCTAATTATGACAATTATGATAAAGAAGATACAAATGATTATTCAGTAGATGGAACTTGGTGGGACTGTGTAGAAAAGATGGGCAAATGGTATGAAACAAATGTACATACATATCAAGGAACAAGAGCTAAGCCAAGAACGGGAAGAAAGAAATATATGTGTCCATTGATTAATAGAAATGTAGAAGATGATTGCTCTTCATTTGTAAAATCATGTTTAATATTTTTTGGTGTTCCGGGGATGGAAAAAATACATGTTTCAACTGCAACAATGCAGCCAGGTTCAAAATTTGATAATTTATTAAGAGAAAATGGTTGGAAATGTTTGCCTTATTCTTATGAAAAATTAGAGAAAGGAGATATAATTTGTGGTGATGCAGCAACCCACACCGAAATATGGGTTGGAAATAATAAAGTATATTCATGGGGAAATGTACATGATGGCACAGGTAAATTTAGTGGCTTACCATGTTCATTTGCTCGTTCAATTGATTACAAACATATTTGGAGATATATAGGATGAACTTAACAGACAACTGCTTAGGAGCTTGTACACCTACTCAAATAGTAAATATAAATTTTGCATTCAATAGTGTTGATAATATTGAAATATTAGGAACATGTAATAATGTATATGATAATACTGCACTTGAATTTGCATATAGCTTAGATTCATTATGCTGGTCTTGTTATATGAATTATGATACATTTATGTTAAACACTGTTGAATTAAGAAATGACTTCTATTTAAGAGTAAAAGTAAATGGTGAAGTAAAAGGTGTAAGAATAAATGGAGAAGACTTTATTGATTATACTACAAGTTTAGATACTTGTTTTCAATTTAGTTATACATCCGCATTAGAAACTGCACAGAATTTATATAATCCATACATAAATATGGATTCTGCAATGTCACTTGCTCAACAACTTACTGAAAATGTAACTGCAGTTGTTGGTGTTCCTTGCTATTATTTTAAGTTGTCTCCTGATGCAGGAAGTAGAGATGTTACATTTAAAGAATATGCATTAATGAATGTTGAATCTGTAAAGCAAATCAAAATTATAATTGCAGATAATCAAATGCCAAGTTCAAAACCAGAATTTAATGACTGGGGACTTGATTGGCAATCTGATTGGGAAACAGAAATTTCTAAAGGTATGTTTGCTACAGCATTTGGACCTACTGCTCAACCACAAGAAGGCGATTTAGTATATATTCCAATGATGAAACGAATGTGGATGGTAAATGAAGCATATGAGGAAAAGAAAGATGCTTTCATGTGGAATGCTACTACATTTAAAGTTGCTCTTGTTAAGTATCAAGAAAAGGATTCAGTTGATCTTAAAGATACTGAATCTCTTGTTAATAGTTTTGTTAAGAACAAGTATGAAGATTTATTCAGTGATACTGAAAACATAGGTTCAGGACAAGAATCAACAGATGCACCAGATTATAATCCTGATACACTTTATCCTGTATTTGAAAGTGATGCTACAAGAAAATATATTGCAGTAGATGCAGTTGATTTCAAACAAGGATTACTTTATTATAGAGGTACAATGATTGCTGATGACATATATTCATTTAATGGATATCTTAAAGGAACAATTGTTTATCAAAGATTATTCTGTAGTGATTCTGGAACATTTTCATTTATCATTAATGCTAAACCAGAAAGATATACGGGAGAACTTCTTAAGGTTGGACATCTTAAGATAAAGATTAAACAAACAACAGATAACTGTGTACTTACTATGGTTAATACTGGACAGACAATATCATTAGTTCCAGGAAAAACATATTTTGTATATTTCAGATATAGTAAAGATTTATATTCAACAGAATTTTTTGCAGCAGAATATGTTCATGCTGACCTTCCTATTTATCGTCTACAAAACCATCATTATTGGTTTGATATTGATAATGGAATTAAAAATGTTGGAAAATATAGTATTGAATTAGTTGAAGATAAGAAGTCAGAAATTATATTGACATCATTCTACGGAAGTATAACTAACATAAAAATATATAATATTTATATTGATAATGTTAGTGAAATACTTCAGATGTATCCTACAAATTCTCATTTGCTCGTAAATGATACAGCAAGAAAAATTGTAAGTATGAATGGACTCCCAACCCAGTAATTTTATTTTTATTTATATGAATGACATTTCTAAATATATAATGGAGAAATTACACCTTAATGATAAAATTGAGGTGAATAAGAATGAGTATCTACCAGAAGAAAAGGAATATGAATCAGTAAAAAAAATATTTAATGATTCTGGTAGAGATAATGGACAATATAAAGAATCAATTGCAAAAGGAATATTAAATTTATGCCGTGCTGATAAATCATTATTAAAACATTATGTTGCATTACTTAATATTACTAAATCAACTCCTTACAAATATGGAGATGAAATTCGTTCATATCCAGGAAATTATGGTTTTGAATTTGCAGAAAAATTAATTAAAAGGGGATATTTTACAATTGATGAAATATTAGCAAATTGTGAACCAAACATAGATGATAATATTGAATTAATTGATAGTATTAAAAAATATTATTTAAGTAAAGTTGAATCATTATGTTCAATGTTAAGTAAAAATCTTACATATGAATTAATTGATGAATATAGTGATGCTGCAAAGAAAAAATTCAATGAATTAGTTTCATCAAATTATAAACCTATAATTGTTTCATTTATCACAGAATATAAAGGTAAAAAAGCAAAATGTGAATTTATATATGCCGGAAATTCATACTATTTTTATAGTGTTGGCGGGACTGTTTGTAAATGGTCAGATGATTTCTTAAAAGAATTATTAAAAAAGCTAGATATTAAATAATGAAAAACGTAGCAGAATATATAATTGAAAAATTACATCTTGATAAAGATATTGATGTTGCTCCAAGAACTTCATTAGATGATGAAATGGAAGTATGGGATGAAAGAATGCGTTCTCCATTTGGTAAATGTCTTAAAGAACTTCAATGCGCAGTAATGGAGTTAAATACATATGCTACTACTAAAGATGAATTTGGATTAAGTCATTATACACCATTTGATAATTATGTTAGTGCATATGCATTAGATGGAAACAATAAATACACATATGAAAAAATAAAATCAATTTGTGATAATTATGATTATAGCCAGTTATCATCAATAAAGAAAATCTTAAAAAAATTACAAAAATTAGTATGAAATTAATATCACAATATATATCAGAGAAACTCCATCTTGATAAAAACATTGAAGTTGAAGACGAAAATAATTTATCTGAAGAAGAGCTTAATTATAAGTTTAAATTGATAATTGCTGGAACAAAAGATACTCCAAAGGAGATTATTGAAGATAATGAAAAGAAATATAATAAATCACCTGAAGAGTCAGCAAAAAAATTAAAAAAATTAGTTAAGCTAGATAAATTTTTAGTTGATAATCATTTTAAACGTAAAGATAAAGCATCTATAAAATTATTTGACATAAATGATATTTACTTTATAAAAACAGATGTAAATAGAAATGGAAATTGTATTATTTATGATCCATTTATGTCAATAAATGAAAAGGATGAAGGTGAAAATTATGTATTTTTAGTTGGTAAATGTAAAAATCAAATGGGTAAAACAATTAATCCTATTGAATGTATTGAACCAAAAGAATTTGCTAAAGAAAATCATGATTTTTATAGTCAAGATATAAATCAGACATATTTTGATGATATAGAAGATGCTTGGGCATATATTACTAAAAAATATGGAACATTTTAGAAGATGAAAAACTTAACTATTTATATAAATGAATCAGAGGTAAAGCATCCATTATGGTGTATGGTTGCAATGTCAATGTTTAAAGGTAGTAAGAACTTGACAAAAGAATCTGTTAAAAGTATGATAGAAACATTCTGTGATGTAGAAGGTAGAATGAAGAAATTTTCAAATTATCTTGCTGATACATATCCAAAAGAATATTTAGCATATCAACCAAATGATGATGAATTTTTAGCAGATGATAAGAAAGATAAGATATCTGAACAGATTGCAGAATTTATAATTAAGTATGTAATATGAAAAATATCAATGAATATATAAACGAAAAACTTAATCTTACAAAAGATTTTGTTCCAAATGAGTATCACTTTCATCCAAAAGATAAAGCAGAGTTGAAACTTGTAATTACTAAACTTTTAAAAGAAAGAGGAAATTCTGCTGATATGACAGATGTTGATACAAGTGAAATAACAGATATGTCTCACTTGTTTAAAGATTTTACTGATATTGAAGATATTGATATTTCTAATTGGGACGTTTCAAAGGTAACCACTATGGAATCAATGTTCAGTAAATGTAAGAAATTTAATTGTGATCTTTCTGTTTGGAATCCTGAAAATTGTAAAGATATGTTCGCTATGTTTAATGAATGCGAAAGATTTAATTCAAATTTAAACGCATGGAATGTTGAAAATGTAGATACATTTAAATCAATGTTCTATAATTGTAAATCATTTAATGGTGATATAACAAAATGGAAACCAAAAGAAGGAGCTGATTTTGATTATATGCTATATGGATGTGAAAAATTTAAACATGATTTAACTTCATGGGGATTTAAAGAAAGTAGACGTGCAACATATATGTTTAAGAATTCAGGTGTTAAGAAACTACCTAATTGGGCTAAAAGAAAATAATTTGATACACATTACTATATTATAATATGTTAACAAATATAACTAGTTAATTATGGCAACTTATAAGATTTCTTTTTTAACAAATGATTCATATTCTTCTAAAACAGAAAAATGTATATCTGATGTAATAGATGAATATGATGCTGTTGAAAAAATGATTAACCAAGATAAATTAGATACAGATAATTTAAGGATATTATCAGTTGATTTTATTTGTGAATGATGAAAAAATTAAAAGAATATATAATTGAATCTATTAAACCGCTCCCTAAATCAGTCAGCGGTTTGATTGTTTTTGATATAGACGATACACTTCTAAGAGTAAAACCAGATTCAATTAAAATATATAAGAAAGATCCAAATACTGGTAAAGAAATAACACTAACTACTGATGAATTTGCTAGAGATGCAGATGCAGTAAATCATAAAGATTGGTTCGACTATCGTGATTTTAACAACGAGGGACTTGTGTATAAATCAATAATTGAAGGAACTCCTCTTATAAAAAATCTTAAGATAATGGATGCATATCTTCAGGCTGGTTATAATTTTTGTTTTCTTACTGCTCGCGGTTGTGAAGATATCGTAAAACAAGCATTAAAAGACTTCTTAAGATATAAAGATACGGATGGGCAATTGAAAGCCCTCGGTAAAAAATTTAAAGATACATTGTCACATGCGGTCAACGATATAACCAAAGAATATCATGGGGAAACGGATGCAATTAAAAAATCTAATATTCTAAAAAAACTTTGTAAGACCCATGATACCGTTGTATTCGTTGACGATGATACAAAAAATTTACAATGGGCACGAAGTTTGAAGCTACCAAATTTAAAGATTATTCCGGCTTGGAAAGATTGAAAAAAAAAATCCTCGATTGAATTGGTCAGTCGAGGATTTCTATTTTACTACAAAATAATCCAATTTAATTATATGGATGATAATCATGTTATTTTACAGTATAAAACAGAAATAATTGATAATGTAAACAAGGAAACTAATGTAAAGAAATTAAAGTTTATGTGTGATTATTCTTATAACACAAATAATCTTGATAGAATACTTAATAAATCACTTGATAATGAAGAATTAGTAGAATATGTTAAACGAAAATTAGCAGATAATGAGGTTCTAAAAATAGCTGAGGAAGTTTTTTCTAACATTACTAAATTTATATCTGCACAACAATTTAGATATTATGTAAAGAAAGGAATATCACCAAAAACAATATTTAAACGTTATACAGTATTTAAGTCAGATTATAATTTACTAGATGATAGTTTAAACAAAATTATTAATGTATTATTTTCTATAACCTGGAGTAATGATAAAGAACATGGACAAGGAGAACTTTTATGCGCAATATTTATAGAAAATGCTAGATTAAGTTTATATGGAGAACCTGGAGATATAATAGTAGAGGAAGATAATAAATTAATACCTATAGAAATTAAAAAAGAAGGTGGTAGAGTAAAAGATCAATCTATGGAAGATATAAAAAGTGATGCAGTATTAGAATATATATCTAAATGTATAGGAGGATTTGATATAAGATTAATAAATAAACTTATTTCTAGTAAAAAGAAACGTTTAACTACGTCTGGTCCAAATGGTTTTAAAAATATTACACAGTATTTATTAGCTAAAAATTATAAAAATTCTCAAATTCATTTAATAGAATATGAAGGAGTTTTTTCTCAATTATCACGTAACAATAATGAATTAGCTTTTAAATTATTTGTTAGTGGAGTTGATTATAATGTAAATCTAAGTGAAACTACATATAGATATCATGGTATTCTATCAGTTATGTATTATAAAATATCAAGCAAATGGGCTGAAATGTGGATATTTGATATGGATAAAGATAAATGTCATATTGTTGATTATTTAAGTCATATTAATACGAAAGATGATATCACATGCACAGATTATGAAAATCTTTTTTATGATACACATTTAGCATTTAAAAATGGACCAGATCCTTATGATGGAAGTGGAAGAAGTAAAATTTGTTCAATAGCAATAAAATAGGGAACTATATACCAGTTGTCCATAAATAATATGTAACAGTATGAATATTACTAATATAGAATATGGTAAATATTATATGAAACCTGAATGGGAAGGAACAGGCATGTGTATTACCATTGGTGATGATTTTAATATTAACTTTGGTATTCTTAAAAAAGATATTTTTAGTAAATTACAATCTAATTTTTTAGATATTAGACTTAGTGATGACCTAATAGAAATAGAATAATTTTGGATAACATGTATATAGTTTTCTTAAAATATTGAATTTTCATTGAAAAGTTCTATATTAACTTTGATAAAAGTATAATAGTATGGAATATGTAAATATTTTTTCCGGGAGGTTTGAACCGTTTCATTGTGGACACCTTAACGCATGTATAGATGCGCAGGATATAAATTTATGTCCAACCGTAATTTTTTACATATCAAATGAAAAATTTGACTTCGAACATCCATTTACTAATGAATTGATAGAGAAGGAGTTAAATATTATAAAGGATTCTTATGGGGGTCTAATCAGAGATATTATATGGATTAGGCGCCCCATGCCTAACTTATTATGTAGACTTTTACATGAAAGGGGGATGGTTCCAAAGCTTTGGCTTGCTGGTTCAGATAGAATTGAATCTTATAGAAAATTAATACAAGGTGATAAAATTCGTAGTGAATTTGGATTTGAACCTCCGGAGTTATTTGAGACAAAGCGTTATTGTTCAGCAACAGATGTACGAAATGCATTATTAGCTAATGATTGGAAAAATTATTTGACAAGGATGCCTGAGTGTACTCATGACCTTTATGACGAATTTCGTGAACAGATTTTAAAAATTAACAAATAAATGGAAGCAATTCATAAACTATTTGGTGACTGTAAACCTATTACAGAAGAGGAAGCAAACAATATTGTAAATGATTTAAGTTCAAGTTTAAAAGAACTTGGTATAGATTTTCGTATACTTGGTTCATTCAATAAAAAAATTGAAGGATCATTGTATAATGATATTGATATTGCTGTTAAATATCCATTTGAAAATGGGAGTGAACTTGTAAGTAAAATCTGTAAAGAAAAAGAAGACAAAACAAAATTAGGAAAAATTAACGAGAAATTTAATACTATTACAATATCATATAAAGTTAAAGAAGACCATGATGCACAGGTAGACTTTATGTTTTGTGATAGTGTTGAATATGCTAATTTTGCTTTTCATTCTCCAGATTTTAAGAAACAAGAATCTAAATATAAAGGTATGTTTGCCTCTATTCTACTTCAATCTATTATAAAAAATATTTATGTAAGTAAAGAATATTTTGAAGACGGAGTGATAAAGACATATACTTATTATTCTCTTTCTCAAAAAGATGGTCTTCATAAGAAAACAAAAACATTCATTGGAAAAAGAGGAAATAGAGTAAAATCAGCACAACTTGTTGAAGATGAAGTTATCACTAATAGTCCTTATCAAATTCTTAGACTTATATTTGGAGATATAGATTTTGAAACAGTTTGGTGCTTTGAAAAGTTGTTAGATTATCTTTCTAAGAATTATGATAAAGAATTTATTGAAAGAGTAAAACATGATTTCTTAACTGATTGGGAATTTGAGTTGAAAACACCTGATGAGCTTAAGAAAGAATTTGAAAATTTGTTTAATGATAAAATTAATAGTTTATGAGTTCAACATTTAATAAATTTAATTATGCTGTAAGTGGTGAAACTCCATTTATTAATTCTTTAATAGAGTTAGTTTCAAATAAAGGATATAAATATACTAATAAGAAAAATCCATCTCCAAAAGAATATACTTTATCAAAAAATGGATATGAGTTAATAATTAAAGATGCTTGGATGGATGATATTTATTATGTAAGACAAAGTGATAATAATAAAATTACAATTATATCTCATTTGCCAGATAGTTATTGGTGGACAGAATATTACCCATATAAAAGAGGCATGACATTATGTAATTGCAGAAATTATCAAATACCAACTAATGGATATATAGAACAAACTATTGAAAATATTGATAAGTTAATTAGAGGATTAAATAAAAGAATTCATAGTAAAATTTGGAAGTAATTATGAGTGGACATGCAGTTAATTGTCAGCGAATCAAAATGAGAGATGCTGAAGAATGTTACAAAATGATTGAGAAGGATATAAAAGAAAAATATCCTGAACTTGAATTATGCCCTATTGGTTCATTTGGAAAGAAAGCACCAGATGCAGAAACTGGTGATATTGATATTGCTGTGGTAATTGATTCTAAAGAAGAACTTAAGGAGATTCTTGAAAAATCATTAGGAGCATATATTGTTGAAATGAATATGAATACTACTCCTAAGGTAATGTCAATTGGATATTTTTATGAATATCTTTATGACAATATGAAAAATCCTGAAAATCTTATTGTTCAAGTTGATTTTATGCTTGTTAATAATATTGATTGGGCTAAGTGGAGATTTCAGTCTCCTGATTTAAAGAATGGTGAAAGCAAGTATAAGGCAGACCCTAAAGTATTTCTTCAGTCATATATGGTAAGTGCTATTCCACTTGATATGCCAATAGAATATTTTGAAGATGGAGAGACTGTACATATCAAATATAAGTATACATTAAATCAAGAGGGTCTTATTATTCAGAAGTTGGATTATCTTGGAAAGAGAGGTAAACCTGTTAAGAATCCTACTCGTGAACTTTATAAGTTTGTTACTAATAATCCAAATGAAATAATGCATCTTATATTTCCTAATTGGATTGATAAAGATATGTCTACATATTTTCATTCTGTAGAAAAACTTTGGGAATCTTTACATAAATATTCTTCTTATGGAAAAGATTATATATATGATGTTGAGAAACGTTTCTATGAAGATTATGTCAATAATCCAAGAAGTGAATGTCAGCTAGACCCCAATGATTTTCCTTGTACCTATTATGAAGTAGCATAATTTTATTTTTATATATGAAACCATTGACTACATATATTAAAGAATCAAAGTTCATGAATCTTAATGATGATGAACTAAAAGTATGTGATGATATGCTTAAATCTATTATTGATAGTGATTATGACACACTTACAAAAATAGATTATAATGATAGAGTATCAACAACATCTCCAGTTTATGGCAATAAATATTTTGTAGAATTTAAAAATCCATTTGCAGATTATCATAAATTTTCAAATTCAAATAAAGATACTATTGCTCCTAAAAAGGAAGAAATAATTCAATGTATTGGTATTGCTGACAAATTTGGAAGAATCTTTTTACAAAATGTTTGGAATAAAGCAGAAGCATATATACAATATAAGAAATCTGAAAAAATAGTCAAAAAGGACGGGTCTTCATTTAATACTAATTCAGGTTGGTATTTGACAAGAAAGAATGTTAACTATTACAAGGTTAGAGGATTAAAAGAATATAGAAAGCCAGTATTTTATTTCCCTGATGACAATATCTCAAAAGATGCATATAATGTTTTTATTGACCAAAAATATATCATTGATTTAAATAATATTAATGATATAGTGAAAAGAACTATTGATAAGATTAATAAAGAAGCAGAAAGAAAAAGAGAAGAAGAAATAAAAAGAGAAGAAATAAAGAAATTCCAAGATGAATTGAAAACTTACAAATGTGTTGGATGCGCCAACAGTTGGGGAGACAATGTACCAGAAGAAGTTAAGAAAGCTAAAGATGATAGTGATGCTGATTGGTTTGTTGTAAATCTTGGAAGAGGTTATAATGGATATTATTCAAAGAAATATAAAATATATTACACTGTTGATTCAACTGATTAATTATGGAACATTTAATAGATATTTATAATAAGAAACCAGAGATTGTTGAAAAGTTACTTTCTCTTAACAATATAAAAGTCAATCTTAAGGTTGATGGCAAACCATTTCAGGTTTTAGTAGAAGATAATGAAATTCATTATCATGGGCGCAGTGGAGATGAAAGTCATATTGGACCAGAGATTGATGAATACACAAGATTGTTCTCTAAGCCAATTAATTATGCAATATCAAAAGTAGAAGAGAATAAAGAACTTTATCTTAATAATTATAAGTTCTATACATTTGAAGTAATTAATGAGAAGATGCTTCTTACAGCAGTAGTAGATTTTGATAATAAGTTTATTGAATCTGCTGATGAAATTAGAACTATTGCTGATTGTCTTGGGACTGATGTAATGCCAACTCTTTGGGAAGGAAAATTGACAGAATCTCAAATTGATAGTATAATTAATATTCTTGAAAGCGGAATTGTTCCTGAAAAAGAAGAATTGATTAATTGGGTAAATGAACAGTTTGGAGAATATGAGCATTTCCCTGAAACTCTTATTAGTGCTGCTGATGATTTCATTGAAGGTTTAGTATTCTTTTTCAATGTAGATGACAAGATTGTTGAATATAAACTTGTTGATCCTACATATAGAGAATTGATGAATGAAAGAAAGAAGAATAATGAATTAGAATTTGAAAATAATAAAGATGTTTATGAATCTATTTACAATGTCTTTGTAGATTTTGCTGAAAATACAGAATGGAACAAGAATGAAAACAAGATTCAAAATCTTCAAGAAAATTTTGAAGAAATGATGTCAAATCCTAAGACATACAATAAATTGATGAATCTTGGTTCAAAGATTAAGATTAATACAAGTGATACTTATTCAATACAGGTTGAAAGATTGAATGAAAGTTTAGCAAAAGACATCAAACGAAGAGGAAATATTTATAAACAGTTATTTGAGAATTTTGTAAAACTATTCTATAAGCCTAAGAAAAGAGGGTTTGTAATTTCAAAAGAATTTCAAAATAGAGTAAATAATATAATTGAAAGAGAATCTTAATTGGTTCTCTTTTATTTTTATATATATGAAACAGATTAATACATACATAATAGAAAAACTCCATTTAGATAAAAACTTTGAAAGCCCTGAACATACATCTAAATATGAAAAGATATATGATGTACATGTTGGGGATAAAGTAATGGGGATAAAATTTTCTAAAAGAGTAGATATGACAACATATGTTACTTTATTTGTATGTGAAATTGAGGATTTAAACGATGATATTGTTACTATTAAAGATATTGATACAAATAGAACTATAAATGAATATACAATAAAATTTGAAGATCCTTATAAAAGCCCAAGAATAAATAATGCTTTTGCAATGCATTATAAAAATGCTCAATGGTGTGCATTAATTAAACAAGATGTTGCAATAAGACTTATTGATAGATACTTAAATCATTATAAAATGGTAATAAGACAAAATTGGTTTAATGGAAGCTATAAGTTAGATGTTAGAAATAAAGATAAGTATTTAGAAAAAATATTAGCAAAGTTAGATGATTCCTCTTCATAATTATATATTTGAAAAACTACACCTTAATAAAGATATAAATTTTGAAAGACCATATATAGAAACACTTGAAGATGCAGTAATTGCTACATTTGTTCAAAGTGCAAGAGATAAGAATTATAAAGAGAATTCAACATTTCAAAAAACAATATATAGGGGTCAAATTGATTATGAATACATTGTAGGTTTTCTTAATGAACATTTTAATTTTGGATTAGATGAAGAAAAGATGAAAAAAGGTAATCCTACATTTGATGCGCTTGTAACATTGATAAAGACAAATTTAAATTATGTTGAATCATTATTAAATTATAAACCAGTAAGATTGAAAATAGATAAAGAATATTCTTATTTAGATGGTAAAGAACTATATAAGAAATACTTTAATGTAATCTCAAAGAAAACAAAATATTAATAAAATTTCATATTTTCTCATAAATAGAGGACTAATATTCATTAGTTCTCTATATTTTTTTATTTTTATTTGTAATAAATTTAGTGAAACTAGGTATGGTTACAAATGAAGATAGAGATGCTCTTAATGATTTATTCTTAAGATCTGACGATGATCCTAAGTTTGATTCTCCTGATGACATCCTTGAAACACCAACATTAGTTATTGATTTAGATGAAGTAGAAGGTCAAGCTAAAGCAAAAGCACAGCAAATAACTGAAAGACTTTCTAACTATTATTTTGATCCTAAGTATATTCAAGAACATCCATATATTCCTAACAAGATTGCTCAGGAAATGGACCAGATACGTATGCTTCTTAAGATGCAAAGTGTAAATGAAAAAGCACAAGATACACTTATTCAAAATATTACAATGAACGCTGGTAAGGGTGCTCTTTATACTTCATTGACTGCATTACAGAAATCAATGCTTGATATACAGAAACAATTAAATGATATTGTTTCAAGTATTGAAAGTATATTTAAAGAAATGCAAGATAATGCTGACAAGACTTTCGCTGAAAAGCCTAAAGAGACAAATCTTGAAGATGGTTCTATTATTGTTCGTGGTTCTAAAGAATTTATTGAATCATTAGCTAATAGAGATAATAAGACTTCCTATACAGTTGAAACTATTGATGGAGAAAAAGTTGATACTCAAACAGGAGAAATATTAGCTGAAGACATGTTGAAAGAAATGGGAAGCTAAAAAAATGCAATATAGAGAATGACATATTATTTGTTGTTCTCTTTATGTATTATTATAGCCTTTATTTTTATTTATAATCTGTGACTTTTTTATAGCATAAATATGCATAAATTTTCAACAGGATTATTTTTTATTTATTTTTAATTAAGTAACAAATATAAGTTATTACATATAATATGGCAAATAAAAAATGCATGGTTTTTGAAACTTTAGGACCTACAACTGGCTTGCAGATCCAAGAGTCTCAGAATACTAATGAAGTTCGTATGAGCGGTGTATTTGGTGTTTGCGGTGTTAAAAATGAAAATAGACGTATATATTCAAAAGAGAATTATGGGATGATGGTTGAAAATCTTCAGAAGGAAATTGCTTCTAATGGTCTTCTTGGAGAACTTGAACATCCTAATACTATGAATATCAATCTTAATAATGTTTCACATAAGATTGAGTCTATTGAAATGAATGAAGACGGAACTATCACAGGTACTATTCTTTTGCTTGATACCAATAAGGGTAGAGATGCAAAAGCTATTGTTGCTGGTGGTGTTCCATTGTATATTTCTTCAAGAGGAGCTGGTTCTATTGATGAATCAGGTCACGTAACACTTTCTACCATTAAGACATACGATTTAGTCGGCACTCCTGGTTTTGCTCAGGCAAAGCTTAATCTTAAAGAAAATCAGACTCTTGAATGCTTAAATGAATCTGCCGAGGACGGAAATGAAATTTGGGCTATTGTAGAATCAGATGAAGATGATTTACTTGCATCAGATGAAGACAAGAAGGATGAAGAACCTAAGAAGGACGAAGAACCTAAGAAGGATGAAGAACCTAATAAGGATGATGACAAGAAAGAAGAGGATGACGATAAGAAAGAAGATGAAGATGATACATCTGAAGAAGATGATAATAACAAAAATAGTGATAATAATACTACAATGACAGAATTAAAACAAGCTATTGACCAGCTTACTGAGAAAGTAACTAGTTTAGAAGCAGAACTTCATGTAGCACAAGAATCATTAACAGAAAAGGAAACAAAGTTAAATGAAATCACTGAAACATTAAATGCAAAGAATGAAGAAATCGCTGCACTTAATGAAAAGGTTAATTCATTTGAGGCTCCTAACTATGATAAGATTGAGGCTTGGGTAAATGAAGAGTTCGCTCCTGCTTTCAAGGAAGAAATTTCAGAGGCTATCAATTCAGACGTACAAACATGGGTAGTAGAGAATTTTGCTGATACAATTCAGAATTGGGTATGTGAGGAATTTGCTCCAGAAGTACAGAACTGGGTATGCGAGGAATTTGCTCCAGAAGTACAGAATTGGGTATGTGAGGAATTTGCTCCAGAAGTACAGAATTGGATTACAGAAGAATTTGCACCAGAAGTACAGAATTGGGTATGCGAGGAATTTGCTCCAGTTGTTGAAGGTTGGGTAACAGAAGAATTTGCTCCTGAAACAAGTGCTGCTATTGAAGCTAAGGTTAATGAAAATGTATCTGCTTTCATGGAAAGTCAGAAAGATGCAAAGATTAACGAAATCGATGCTTTAATTGAAAGCCTTTCAAAGTCAAATGACGAAGGTGAAGCTATGAAGATTCTTAAAGAGCAGAAATCACAGGATAAGTTCGCAGGCGTATATGTTGTAGAAAACATGCCAGCAGAATATCAGCCTTCATGGAATGCTCTTTCAGAAGAAAGACAAGCTGAAATCATCAGAACTTCTAAAGCATATGACTTTACAAAAGAAGGTGTTCTTGAATCATTCTGGCAGGGTGTAGACTTTACAGTTGCAAAACCTGAACAGAAAGTAAATGAAAACCAAGATATTCTTGGAAACCATTATAACAACGTTTATGCTCAGATGATGAGACTTAGAAGAGCATAATCATAAATTACAATCACAGCTAAAAGTTTTTATTTTTAATTAAATGAAATTTTGTAATTGTTGTTTATTAGAAGGAAACTTTAAAAAGAAAAACAATAAAATAACAAATAAATTTTTTATAAATTACAATGTTTATTAACGAACAAAATGGTACACAGATGTGGACTAAGATGTTGAAAGAAAATTTCAACGTTACAGATTCTGAGAAGTTAAACTGGGTATCACAATATGCTGCTATTCATGAGATTCATGAATCTATGATTGGTGTTGGTGGCGCAATGCACGGTGGTTATGCTCCTGCTGATGGTTACAATGCAACTGCTGCTAATACTGTAAATGCACAGGGTCTTAACCCTATTTATGCTACACCTCTTAACACCCTTGGTATGGGTAATCCTATGGCTCCAGGTTATGGTGCTAATGGTCAGGTTCCTATGGGTGGTACTGCTGATTTCTTCAATCAGCCAGTTGGCTCAGGCGATATTCCTGTTTCTACTCTTCCTATGGCACTTAATGTTGCTCTTCTTACAATCGGTCTTGAACTTGTTCCTGTTATCCCTGCAAAGGGTCCTTGGGCAATGTTAACCTATATGGACTTCCCATATGCTGGTGGTAAGATGGGTAGAAGAAATGAAGTAGCTGGCCTTGACGGTCGTGGCGAAGGTGCTGAGAACAAGCCTCTTTATGTTAAGTTCCTTGGTCTTGGCGCTGAAGATACCAAGAAACTTAGAAGACTTGCTGCTGATGCAGATAAGGCTGTTACTGTAGCTGGTAACGGTATTACATTCAAGGGTGAATTTGTACAGCTCGGAAGAATGGATGGTGGCGTTATTGTTAAGGTTGCATCTTGCGAAGGCGAAGATGGTCTTGCAGCTATCATGGATCTTTTCGCAGGTGATGAAGAAGTTAAATTCACAGGTTGTGGTGTAGAAGGTAAGGCTGTTACATCAGTTGACTTCGCACAGACAATGGTTGATTTCGTTGACGGTTTCGCAAACTTTGCAACTGGTGAAAAGAGATCAATGACAAGAGCTGAGAACGAAACTGGTACAGGTAATGTACTTGGTCTTAGATTATTCAGCAAGTGGGTACAGATGGGTTCATACGAAGTAACTGGTACTGTAACAAGACAGCAACTTCAGGATCTTCCACTTTATGGTGTTGATGCTGTTGCTAAGGTTATGGAAGCAATGCAGAATGAAATCACTCAGTCAATTAACGCTAGAATTCTTGAACATGTATTCAGACTTGGTGTTACTAACGCTGTTAATCAGAAAGTTTACCAGGGTGTAGACCTTAACCTTTGGATGGGTACAACCGCAAAGGATATGGCTGATACAACAATCAAGGAATTCGTTGATATCTATGGTCACGATTATAAGGCAGATTGGGGTGAGATTGCAAACAGCGAAGTTAATACATCAGCTGAAAATCTCAACACTCGACAGAGCAGAATAGGTACAAGACTTCTTGCTGCTGCTAACCT
>JAFRDD010000098.1 GCA_017404025.1 Clostridia bacterium | reverse complement strand
TCCGCTTATCACGAACGTATATTCGTTGTAATATGTATTTGTGATAGGTTTATTAAGTGAACCCTTTTTATATTATCAATGTACAAAAAAATTTAATTTTTTTAAATTTTTATCTTGACATTTTACCAGGTGTCTTTTATTTAATTCTATATTTTAATAATTCCTCTTTATCTTCTTTACTTACTCTAAAACTATCTCTGCATTTTGAAATTGTTTTATTAATAGTAAATTTATTAAGATTATGCTTTTTTAAATATTTAAATGCTTGTTCTCTGTTTTTTATTACTATTTCGCACATTAACCATGCAACAGCCATATTTACATAGTATTCTTTTTCATTATATAATGAATCTACAATTCTAAAAATTGCAGTTAAATCGCTTTCTTTAGTGTAATTGAACAAAATTCTAACACCTATTCTTCTAAAAAATGGATGCTTATTCTTTAAATATTCTTTTGATAATTTTAGATAGTCTTCTTCTTTACCTTTTATTTTAAATGTCATTATATCTACAGTTGCCCAATTATCTATTACTAACTTATTGAAATAATATTTCTTAACTTCTATATCATTTATTTTATTAATTAAAATTACATTAATTATTGTATTTTCATAATATTTATTACTTAAATTATCTAAAAAACTTATATAATTTCCTTTCAGAATTTCTTTTGCAATATTTCTTAATTCAGGTGTTGGTATTCCTAAAACTGGTAAATTAGTGTTAATCACTCTTTTAGTAAAATCTATTTTTTCAATTCTTTTCTGATTTTCTAAATACGTATTAAATTCTTCTATGTCTTTTCTATTCCATTCATCTTTTAATAAATTCATTATATACCTCTATTTTCTTTTACGTAATAATATCATAAAATAGAAGCTATATCAAGTAATTTTTAGGTAGATTTAAATAATAACGAATCCTTTAAAAAAATTTTTATAAAATGTATTTCTTCTTCATCTAAATTTTATACAACAAAAAATAACTAGCTGATTAGCTAGTTATTTTATATTTTAATGTTTACTTATTCTTCTACTTCTTCTTGATTTTCTTATTATAATTAATACCATTGTTGCAGCTAAGAATGTTCCAACAAATATAATTATTTTATCTCCTGTTTTTACACTATTTGCCTTTTGAGTAGAACTTGTTTTTGAATCATCTTCTTTTTTAGTATCTGTTTTTGATACTTTAGTTGCTATTGCATAATTTGAAAATGTTTTTCCTTTAAAATAAGCTGTTTGTGTATTTTCATCATATTCACTTATTTCTATTGTTTCAAATTCTTCTCCATCATGCACATTGTGAACAATTACAGAATTTGTTGGGTCTATTCCATCTTTTAAAGCTAATCCTATAGTAGCTTCTCCGTTTAATTCTTCTAATGCATCACCTGTCCATACATCACTACCATTGTTTCCTTTATAAAATACTTGATTTAAGCCAACACCTAGTATTGAACTTATTTCATATTCATCTCCAACTTGTTTTTTAAATTCTTCTTTTTTAGCTTCGCTAACATCGGCATCACTTACTGAAAGTCTTGCTGTTCCTGTTGTAATTTCTTCATCTGGTAGAACTAATTTTCCACCAGTAACAGCTGATGATGTAGATTTAACATCATTATTAACTGCTGTAACCTTAGCACCAATATGTGCATTTCCTTCTCGAATTACAAATGTAAATTCAGAAATATTATCTCCAGTAATTAAGTCATCACCATTAATTCCAAAACTTGTTGCTTGATATCCATAATCAGGAACAATTCTTAGTGTTACTTCTGCTCCTTCTGCAACAGTCATTGAACCTTCTTGATATTTTTTTCCATCTTTTGCTGTAATTTCAGTTAATCCAACTTCTACAGCTTTATCTCCTGAGCTTAATTCTGTATATGCATTTCCGCGTTCATCAATGCCTCCAAGTCCATTTAATTCATCTTTTTCTTTTGTAATAGTTTGTCCATTTCTTTTATATTTTACTCTTACAAATTCAATTTTTGAATGACCTACATAATCATCATTTTCTTCTTTATTTCCTTGTGGGTCTAATCTAAATTCTTCATCTGGATTAGCTGTCCATAAAAAGTTTCCTATAAATACATGTTCTGCTGGTTGTAATTTTACAACAGTTTCATAAACATTATTAGCAGCTTTTGGAACTGTTATTCCAAATACAATTTCTTGACGATCATAATGATCTAACCATGCTTCTCTATTTGTATAATCAAAAGGAATATTATAATCTACATTATTTACAGTAACTTTATCTTTATATTCCCATAAGAATAATGATCTAAAATATATTGTTACAGTTGTATCTGCATCTTCACTATTGAAATTAACAGGTACATCTGCAGATGCTGGTGGATTATTTTCGTCTTCTTCAATAATTCTAACTTGTCCATCATTTACACTAAATCTTGCATTAACATATGATTTAGCATATGGAACTTGAGTTTCTTCTTCTGTATTAGTATTTGGATTATAATGTTTATCTGTATAAGAACCTGTCGTTCCACTTACTCTAATTATAGCATTTGTATTACCTGCTGGTGGATTTTCTTCTCCTTCACCTCCAGGTTGTGGTTGTTGCTGAGGAGCCACATAATCAAATACTTGTACATTTGTTGTTCCTGATATTGTTGTTGTATCAGGAGTCATATTGTTTTCACCATTTTTTAACATATAGTTATTAGCTGTATTAAAGTTTAAAACAACCTCTTCTCCATTTGTTATAGTCATAGCTACAGTATTTTCTCCTGTTTGTTGTAATGTATATCCATTAAATGTATTGTCGTTTGGTGCAGATGCTAATCTTGGATCAACAAATTGTCCATCAATTTTTAAATGTTGATCTTCTATTATTACCGTATGTGCAACATCTGTATCTGTTTGTCCATCATGATATCCATTTGCATTTGGTGCAACAGAAAATGTTATAGTATATGACTCTCCAACTGCAAAAGCTTTAAATGGTATAATTGCTAATACCATTGTTAAAATAACTAATACTGCTATTATTGTTTTTCTTTTTTGCATTTTAAATTCCCCCTTACTATCTTTCGTAATTTTTAATATTATATGCATTTATAATAAAACAAAATATTATAAGTCAAGTAATTTACTTTTTTGAGTTCCACTTACTTTTCTATTATTAGCACCATCCATCATAGAATTGCTTAATCCTGTTTCGTGTCTAATAAAGTTATCTTGTTTTCTTAAATTAAATACATTTTTCTTTGTTTCAGTTTCGTGATAATGTCTTGCTCCTTGATTACGATATTTTGAATACATTACTCCAAAATATATAAATCCTACAAATAAGAATAACCAACTATATTTAAAATCACTAAATAGTAGCATTGCTATAAATCCTGCAAGTTCTACTAAAGCAGACATTCCAAATAATTTTGGCATATGTATTGGAACACTTCCCATTGTTTCTTTAGTTCTAGCGTTAACAGCAACATAATGTAATAAACTATTATTTCCACCCTTTTTCTCTTGATAACTATATAACCATACTGGAAGATAAGCTGTTTTCCATTGTTTACCTTTAACATCTAAATTTTCTACTTGCCATTTAACACCACGGTCATATTGTTTTAAAGATTCATTTGCTGCAAATCTAGCTATATCTTTAGTTTGAGCATCAACCAATGGTCTTAATTGATCTACATTAGTATCTCTTTTTTCAGAAGAATATCCTTTTAAATAATTTGCATTATATTTAACAGAATTTTCTATATCAAATGGCATAATAGAATTTATTATATTATTTGTTTTTTGTTTATCATTTTTTAATTTATCTGAATTAGTTTCCACTGTTAGACCTTCTATAGTTATGTCAAAGTCACGACCTACCTCATATAAATCCGCATCATAATATGTCTTTTTATTCTCATTACTTCCTCTTGTATATCTTCTAACTTCATGTTCACCTTGTCCTTTAAAATATGCATGTCCGTTTACATCAACTACCATATAAGGGAAATATACTCCCATTATATTATCTGTTGTAAATTCTTTTACAAATTGAGGATGTGCAAAAAATTTTCTCTTTCCAACAAATGATTGTATTAAATTTTTAGCTTCTTCTTTTTTCAAGCTAAATGGTAAAACAACATCTGGTATAGCACCATTTGGAATTTGTTGATTAATAGATAATGTATTTCTGCACCAGTGACATCTTGCCTGTGTACTTTGAGACGTATCTATTACAACTTCTGCTCCACAGCAGCTACATTTTAATGTAACAACTTCATTAGTATCTGCAATAATATCTGCTGCTCCTGATCCCATTACTTCACCTTGAAGATTTTCAATGTTTGTTTCCATTCCACCAATTTTCTCTTGCTCAAATTCATGTCTACAATAATTACATCTAAGCTTACCATTATTTACATTAAGAGATATATCTGTTGCACCACATTTAGGACATTTATTTTGTCCATCTTTTGCTCCATCATCTGTTTTAACGACTTTTATGTTATTTTCTGGACCATTTATTAGGTCATTTTCCATTAGCTACACCCCCAAAATCTTTTTCTTTTGCTCATCATATTCTTCTTGAGTTATTAATCCTGCATCTAACATTCTTTTAAATTTTGTTAATTTTTCTACAGGATCTTCTTCAACAGGTGGTGGTGTTTGATTCTGTTGTTGCTGTTGTTGCTGTTGCTGTGGCATATTTGCTATTCCTGCATATGCATTTCCCATAGATTGTTGAGCCATATTAACTCCCATAAATCCCATCATTGCTCCATTTGGGTTTGCTGCTGCATTTTTCATTGCTTCTCCTATATCAGCAGCTGCCATACCTTGCATATTTTCAGCATAAGCTTTTCCAATTTTTTTCTTAGCTCTTATATCTGTATCTTGTTTTTGAACTTCTCTTAATAACTCTTCTGTATTTTCATCATATTCTATTTGTCCTATTGCAACTTTTTTAATTTGTAATCCACGATCAGATGTCCAATTATAATTGCTTTCTACTACTTTAGTTAAGCTTTGGCCTAATCCCAAAGCATCACTTTTTATTGTATTTATACGATATTCCTTTGTTGGATCATTACAGAATTCTGCAAAACCTGTTCCTAAACATGCTATAAATTCTGTAAATAATTGCTCTGTTGCTTCATTATCTAAATCTGCAAAATCAAATGGCTCAGCACCTGGTTGTATATATTTTAATGGAACAAAATTTTTAATAAATAGCAATGGATTTACTATTTGTATTGTATAAGTTCCTCTAACTTTAGCAGAAACTTGTGTCTCTAAAAATGAATCATCCCAATATATATCATCTGCTCCAAATTTATTATCTGATATTTCTTTTAAGTTAACATAGAATAATAATTGTTGTGATGCTGGTAGTCCTCCAAATTTTATTCTTTCCCATGTTTGTTTAATAAATGGTGCAACAAATCCATCTCCAGCGAAAACTGATTTTGCATTTGGATTATCTGTTGTATATGTATATGCTCCTGGTTCTGCAATACATCCTGTTATTGCTCCATCTTGCATTGTGATAAGTGCAAAATTATCTGGAACTACTATTTTACTTCCATTAGAAATAATATTATTTGAACCGCTTTCATTAGTTCCTCTACCTGCATTTGATGATCTTTTTACAGCTGGAAATATTCCTGCTGTTGCAGAAATATTGCTCATTGGTTCATAATATTCTAACCATTGGTCTGCTATAGTTCCTCCTATTGCTCCTCCTATTGTTCCTTTAATTTCTTGAATAAATCCCATAATTTATACCTCCTAAAAATTCTAATTTGTTTTTCGTATATAATGTTGTTGTAATTTTATCAAATATGTCGAATATTGTAAATACTTTTTAATGAACAACACTAATATATTAATTATATCTTATGCTTCTATAATAAATTTTTAATATCATTTTATAAATTGAATCACTTAATGGATAACATCTATGTAATCCATATAAATCCAATTGTTTACTTTTATTAATTTTATTATCTGTTAAATTTTGAATATAACCATTTTCTTTCAAAGCTATTCTTTGTTCTTCTGTATTTAAACCATATGGGTAAGTAAATATTTTTATTGTTTGATTGCCTAAATTGTCTTCAATACTTTTATATGAATTATTTACATTTTCTACTGCCTCGTTTACAGGTAATTTTGTAAATTCAGGATGATCCATACTATGTGAAGCAATTGTTACTAATCCACTATCTTGCATTTCTTTTGCTTCATTCCATGTAATACACCCTTCTTTTTCCATACTGTTTATTATAACAAACATAGTAAATGGTATATTATATTTTTGAGCAATAGGATATGCATTTTTATATACTCCTTCTAGTCCATCATCAAATGTTACAATACATGACTTCTTTTTCAATTTTATTTCATTGTTTTTATATTTTTGTAATTGATCATAAGTTATAAAATTATATCCAAAATCTTTTAATCCTTTTATTTGCTTTTCAAATGTATCTTTAGTTGTTTGCATATAATCGTATTCTATTTGTGAAGCATCTTCTACAATATTATGATAAACAAAAATTGGTATTTGTAAATTAGCTTCATTTATACTATATTCATTATTTACGGTAGCCCTATCATATATAACAATTCCTGATATTCCTAAAATTACAAGTATTAAAATTACTATAGCAATTTTACTTATTACTTTCTTTTTATTCTCCATTTTCTATTCCTCCTTATTTTACAAAAACAATATCTTTATCATTTTCTTTATCATCAAAACTTACTTCTGTACCCTTTGATGGATCAAGCATAATCGGATTATGGTTATTTTTTAATGCATCTATTACTTTTTTTCCTTTTTTATCTGTATAAAACATTTCTTGTACTGGTATATTTTCTCCATTAGTTCCTTTAACCATAAATATTTCTGTGTACGCTCGATATTTTTTACCATTTCTAACATTTTGATTTACATTAATATTGTTTTCTATCATTTCTTTTTCCATTTCTTTTGGGGTTATTAATTTAGATACTTTCGGTTCCTCATACCACACTTTATTTATACCGTCTCCAGCATCCTCTGCAAATTGCCAGCCTATAGGAATCTCTCTTTCAAAAAATTCTTTTTTGCTAACCAACCAACTTCCAGCATCTTCGCAACACATATTACTGATATTATTCATACTAAAATCACATACAATTCCAACATTTGAATACGGTATTGGCATACATTTGTCAGTAACTAATGTACAACAACACTTATTTAAATCGCTTCCATTTACAATTTTACCAGTAAATGCATGTACTAAGAAAGCAAATCTTTTACCTTCTTCAAAATCTTTAGGGTCTGTCAAAAAATCTTTCCACATTTTCTCTACATCTTTCGACATTACTCCCTCAATTAACAATAGTTTTTCAAAATTTTGTTTTAATTTATCATATTCGCTTTTATTATTATCATTATTTAGTTTAGTTGTACTTCTATTTATCTCTTCTACTATGCTTTTGGCTTGCTCAATTAGTTTTTCAGTTTCTCCTTTATTTTCTTTTTTTTCATCTAAAACTTTATTCATACATTCCAATATATAATTAGAGCGCTCACATATAAATTGAGGAGAACCAAAATATAAATTTATGTTTTTTTGCATAAATACATCTTTAATTGCTTTATTTTTATTAGTTAAATATGATATTCGTTTTTTAAATGATTCTTCAACTGTGTCTTTTGTTGTCAAAAAATTTTCACTTACTTTTAAATATTCTGCATCTGCTTTTTTTCCTAAATCTTTTGATTTAACACTAAATGGATAAATTTCTATTTTTCCGTCTTCCTTTTCTTCTAATCGTGTATAATAACTTGCATATTTACTAATTTGGACTAAAAGTTTTTCATTTATTCTATTTCCATATAATGCACCCCCAAAAAACGCATCAATCTCATTTCTTTCACTTTCAATCATTATTGGATATTGATTTTTTAAAATTTTATTATTATATAATTTTATAGCCTTATCTTTAATTTGCAAATATTTTTCTTCATCAAATTCTTCTTTTTTATAGCTAAATAATCTAGTACGAACTGAATTAATTAATCTTGCAAAAAAATTATTTTTTCGTATAGCTATTGAATTTCCCTGTAATCTATGTAATTCTTCTTCTATAGTTACAAATTCTTCTACCTCATCTTTATTTGGTGCCTTTTGTATTATTTCATTTATTTTATCTCTTAATATTGAAATTTCTTCCATCTTATCACCTTTTCTTTTGATTTTTATATTATTATGCAAATTTTTCAATTAATTGTTTATATTGTTTTTTTAATTTTTCGTAACTTTTTATTTCTATATGTTCATTAACTTCATGTGCTGTAACAGGCCCTACTCCTAAAATTATTTTTGACTTGCAGTCTACAAAACTTGCTTCTGTCATAAAGTTTGCTGTTTTTCCATTATGTTCAAACTCAGCATCACTAATAAAAGGGTATATATTTTCTATTACTTTATTTTTACAATTATATTTTTCGCATAATTCTTCAATTTTTGCTAATATTTTTTCTGAATGTTTAGCTTCTATTAATCTAAAATCTAGAGTAGCATAACACTCTGCTGGAATAGAATTTTTTGCGCTTCCTCCATTTATAATTCCTACATTCATTGTTGTATAAGGAATATCATAGTGAGAATTAGTTTCATTTTTAATATTTTTAATATAAAACTTTTCAAGCTCTCCTAAAAAATTAATTGCATGTAAATTTGCACTTTCACCTTTATCTGGATTACTAGAATGAGCTTTTATTCCTTTAAAATATAATTCACATTCTAAAAGCCCTTTACATCCTATAAGTATTTCATTGTATGTTGGCTCACCAAATACCATAAACTTTGGAAATTTTTCTTTATTCTTTACTATATCATATATTCCACCAAACCCAATTTCTTCATCATATGTAAAATATAATTTTATTTTCTTTTCCACTCAAATCCTTCTGGCAGGCTTAATGTATCCTTCTTTTTCTTAACATATCTATCTTCCTCAGAAAAAACACATCCGCAATATTTTTGCATATATAATTCCAATTCTTTTGCTTTATCATGTCCTTCCCAAAAACCATATCTAAAATCTCTGTATAAAAATTCTACCCCAAATTCTTTTGCTAACTTTTCACAATAATGTTTTATGAATTCATGTTTTTGATAAATGCTATATAAAAGTGTTGTTGAAACTGTATCATATCCATTTTCCTTTGCATATTCAAATGTTTTTCTTAGTCTAACTGGATAACAGTAATCAACACATCTAGTATCTAATGAGTTTGAAACATTTTTGCAAAAATAATCTAACCCATATTCATCTTCAATGATTGATTCTAAATTCATCATTCTTGTATATTCTTTAAAACAATCTCTCCTTGCTTCATATTCTTTATATGGATGAATATTGGGATTATACCAAAACATAGTTGGTTCTATTCCTTCTTTTCTTAATGTATCTACGCAGTATACACTGCATGGTGCGCAACAAGCATGTAATAATAATTTCATTGTATCACCTCTTAACTTAAAATAATAATATTTGAAAATACTAACATTATAGATATTAATGTTTCTACAATGTAATAAATTAAATTTTTATGTTTACTTGTTTCAATACTTTTTAATTCAAAACCTATAAATATTATTCCTACAAATAGTGTTGAAATCATATATCTAAAATCCATTGTACATCCATATGGAAAATTTAAATTCATAGTTATATAACTAAATATATTCAGTAAAAATAAAATAATAAAAGCTATTTTTAGGTGCATATTATTCTCTTCTTTTTTTATTACATTTTTTATAATACTATATAATATATATATAATGAAAAATGCATTAAGAATAATTGTGCTATAATACATTGCATTACAAATCCCACCTGTTATCCATGAATATTCTCCATATAATGTACATTTTAACAAATATATTGGAATATTATAATGAGTCCAAGGATCACAATACATTGAAAATATTTCACTTGAAACTGGTAAAAATCTCTGCAAAATACTATAATTTCCAACATATAAATTAGCATTATGTGGATCCATCACATATAAAATAGGTTGTCCAAATAAAATATTATTTCTTATAGGATACCACAATCCTATTGGCAATGAAATACTAGCAAAAATAATATAAAGACATAAATTTTTTTTAATTGTAATTGATTTATTTGTACTATTTTTTAATTCATTTTTTAACTTCACCAAAAAAATATATATTATAGGCAATGCAATAAGTGCTCCTGATGTCTTTGCCATAACGCTTAATCCTGTAAATATAGCTAGTATTCCAAAATATTTTAAATTATCTGATTTAAACCATTTTATTAAAAATAATATCGAACAAAGCATAAGCAATACACATAATTCATCATTGTTTATACTACCTGATAATATTATTAGTGTTGGATGAAATGCTAGTATTATATTTAATAATAAATTAACCTTATATGAAAAATTGAACTCTTTAAATATCTTATTCATTACTAAAATAATAAATAAAGAATATATTAAAGTTACAAATTGCAAACTTTCACATAAAAAAATCTTATCACTATTAAATATACTAATTATTTTTATCCATCCAGCACTAATTATTTGATGCAATGGTGGATGATAATGTTGCCCTCGATTATCTTGAGGTAATTTTCCATTATCTGCAATTGAAAAAATATAGCTTAATCCATTTCCATTTGGTTCAATATCATGCTGTTTTTCTGTATAAGGCGTTTTTAAAACATAAATAATTCTTACTACTATTGCTAATGCAATTATTATTATTAAAATAATATTACTGTTTTTTTGTTTCATGGTATTCCCTTTCTGTATAGTTTTTAAAAAACATATTATATAACTGTTTTCCAAATCTATTTATATAAAAATCTTCAAGTGATCTTTCTTTTCTCTTAAAAAATATTACTTTTATATAACTAAATCCTACTTTTATAGTTCTAATAACTCCCATATTTTTTATAGTTTTCCATTTTAAAGCGACTGGATAATCAAAAAACTTTCTAATAAAATAAATTCTTGAAACTCTTTCACGAATAAGCATTACTTCATTCATTATTTGTTACAATTTAATAATTTTCAAAAACATCAAATTTTGATATGCTTTCTTTGTATTTCATATTTTCTTTTATATATTTTCTTACATCTTCTGGATTTTGCCAATTTCTTCCTATGCCATCTTTTACTATTAAATATTTTGCATCTTCTTTTTGAATTTTTTCAATTATACCTTGCTCGCCTTTTGCTCCAAAATTTCCTTTCATGAACATATCATAATCTTTATTATATATATCTAATGGAATCATATAAAGTGCAGCATCAAAATTTAATATATACACTTTCTTATCTGACTTTTGTATATATTCTTCAATTGTTTTTAATTCTTGTTCATAGTTTTCTGATATTGGTATATATTTATAATGTTTTAGTTGGCTATAATATTCTACATTATTTATTTTTTTATAGTTATAATAAATACCAAATATAAATATTAATACTATCATACATTTAGACATACCTTCTATAAAAAATTTTATAAATAATTTTTTGTCTTGTGGTATTATTTTTTTTGCAATATTATTAATATTATAAACAATTGCTATAAATGAACTAGTAGATCCTATTAAAAAATGAATATTATCTGAAATTGGAAATGCTACAATAAACATAGAAATTGCTAAACAGCTTATAACAAATAGTCTTTTATCCTTTTTGGCAATTGCTATTACAAAATTAATTATAAATGAAATTGGCACTATTATTGATAAAATTTTAATTGATATTTTATCATTCCTTAACAAATTTATATATTCAATTTTATTGCTAAATGTCTTTATACCTAGTATTGCATAATTAATAAACTCATCTAAAGATTTAGTAATTAGCAAATAAATAACAAAAATAATTACTGGTATGGCTATTCCTAAAATTCTAAATAGAATATTTTTTATTTGTATTTTTATATCTTTTTTATATTTAAACTTGTCAATTATCATTAGTAAAATCATATATCCTACAACACTACTTGAAACAAAACTTCCTATTGTTTGTTTGGTCATAAGCACTAAGCCAGCTAAAATTCCTATCACTAAATTATATTTATAATCTTTTATTTTCCCTTTTTCATCTTGCAAATACTTTATTTCTAAAAGAATAATTATTAATGTTAGAAATAGCGAAAAATAATTGTAGTCAATACAAAAATAATTATATTCTAACCACATAATTCCAATTATTGAAACAATTTTTAAAGAATCATTTATTTTCAATAAATCTAAAATTTTATAAATTAAAAATACTATTCCACTAATTAATAGTACAGCTAGAATTCTCATTGTTATTAATTCATTTGGAAAAATTTTTAATATAATACCTGCTAGAATTTGTAGTAATGGTGTTACTACTGTACTATAGTCTATATATGGATTTAAACCTTTTGCAAAAATATTAGACATGTTATAATTCCAAATCTCATCTAAATCACCGATTTCTTTACTTATAATACTACTACTTACAAAAGCCAAAATCATTACTACTATAGCAATATTCTTTATTATTTTATTCTTTTTCATAATTATTTTTCTTCCCCTGAATAATCATATCCTAAATGTTTGTATGCTGGCATTAATGGCTGTCTTCCTCTTAATGTTCTTGCAATAAATCCTATTTGTATTAAATATGGTTCATATACATCCTCTATTGTTTCAATTTCTTCACCTATTGTAACTGCTAATGCTTCTATTCCAACTGGTCTTCCAGAATATTGAACTATCATTGTATCTAGAATTTTTCTGTCAATTTCATCTAATCCTAGTTCATCTATTTCAAGTTTATTTAATGCTATTTTTGCTAGTTTTAATGTTATATTTCCATCTCCTAACACAAGAGCAAAATCTCTAACTCTTTTTAACAATCTATTGGCAATTCTTGGTGTTCCTCTAGATCTTCTTGCAATTTCTATTGCTGCTTCCTTTTCTATATTTATTTCTAAAATTTTACTTGATCTTTGAACTATTAAAGTTAAATCTTCCACTGAATATAATTCTAGCCTATGCACTATTCCAAATCTATCTCTTAATGGTGTTGTAAGTGATCCAGCTTTAGTTGTTGCTCCAATCAAAGTAAATTTAGGTAAATCCAATCTAATAGATTTTGCTGTTGGACCTTTTCCTATAATAATATCTAAAGTAAAGTCTTCTAATGCTGGATATAAAATTTCTTCTACATTTTTGTTTAGTCTATGTATTTCATCTATAAACAAAACGTCTCTTTCAGATAAATTAGTTAATATTGCTGCTAAATCTCCTGGTCTTTCAATTGCTGGACCTGATGTGATTTTTATATTTGATTCCATTTCATTTGCTATAATTGTTGAAAGTGTTGTTTTTCCAAGTCCTGGAGGTCCATATAAAAGTACATGGTCTAATGCTTCTCCTCTTTTTTTAGCTGCCTCTATATATATTTGCATATTTTCTTTAACTTTAGTTTGCCCAATATATTCCTTAAGACATAAAGGTCTTAAAGATGTTTCTAATAATTGTTCATTTCTATCTTCTATTTCTGGTTTCATTATATTGTTTTCTTCCATATAAAACTCTCCTCAATTAATAAATATATTATTTTTCATCTTTATCCCTTTGGTCCATTTCTTTATATCATTCTTGCCAAGGGGACGGTTCCTTTGGCAAAATGTTGCTAATAGCTACCAAGGGGACGGTTCCTTTGACAAAATATTGCTAATAGCTGCCAAAGGAACCGTCCCCTTGGCAACCGTCCCTCTTGATTTTTTTATTTTATGCTCTTGGATGAGCTTTTTTATAAATATCTTTCAATCCTTCATCTTGAAATTGCATATATACTTGTGTTGAAGATATATCAGAATGTCCAAGCATCGCTTGAATTGCTTTTAAATCTGCACCATTTTGTAATAAGTGTGTTGCAAATGAATGTCTTAAAACATGTGGTGTTATATCTTTTGTAATATGTGCTTGTTCTTTATAATATTTTATTATTTTCCAAAATCCTTGACGTGTTAATCTCTTTCCGTTTACATTTACGAATAATGCTGTAATTGTTTCATCTTTTACTAAAATATCTCTAGCTTCTTCAACATATTCTTTTAGAGCTGATAAACTCATTTTTCCTAATGGTATTGTTCTATTTTTTCCATGACTTTTGCATGTTACATAACCTTCTTCTAAATTTACATCTGTTATATTTAAAGAAATAATTTCTGTCACTCTCATTCCAGTTGCATAAGCAAATTCTAACATTGCTTTATCTCTTATTCCTTTCAAATCTATATCTTTAGGTTGTTCTAATAATAATTCTACTTCTTGTGAAGTTAATACACTAGGTACTCTTTTTTCTATCTTTGGTGATTGAATATTATTTGTTGGATCATTTTTTACTTTTTTATTTTTTAGTTCATATTGATAAAATGAACGAATTGAGGCAATGCATCTTGATATTGTAGATGGTTTTTTTCCTATCTCCTGTAAATGACTAATATAATTTTTTAAGTCTTCTTCAGCTACTTTGTTATAATTCATTTGATTTGATTCTAAATATTCACTATATTGTTTTAAATCTCTTTTATATGATTGTAATGTGTTATCTGATAATTTTTTGTCATTTTCCAAAAAATCAAAGAAAAGTTTTAATTGTTTTTCCATTTTTATTCCCCTATCTATATAAATTATTTTATTAACATAAACTGTATATGTTATATCATTTAATCTGAAAAAAGTAAATACATTTTTTATATTTTTTAAAAATATTTTATAGTACTTTTTAACAAATTCGTTGATATAAATGTATCTATTATTGTAGATAATAATATAAAACCTAACATCAATAAAGAAAATAGTGTATGCCTTATTATTTCTAATTTTATATTTTCTTTTCTTTTGTCTTGAGTTATAGATTTATATAACTTAAACCCACTAACTCCAATCGCTATAGTTGATGGTATAAATATTATATTTTGCAGTAGCAATGAAATTAATATAAAAGAAATACCTTTAACTATACCAAATACATTTATTACAATTGATATTGTATATCCTATGCAAAATCCTCTATACATTACTAATCCAAATACCACAGGCAGTCCTATTACTGTTGTTCCGAAAAACCATAGTAATACAGCAAAAATGGTATTTTTAATTAAATTACTTTTTAATAATTCACCTGTATCTATTTTCTCTATGTTTTTCATTTTTTCGATAAAACTCGTAAAATAATTCATTACTTCCGCATTCTGTTCTTGTTTCATATTGTTAGTAAAAAATACCCCTAAAAAAATTCCTATTAAAAATATAATTGAAAAGATAATATATTCTTTTTTATTTCTTAAAATATGTTGTTTTATTATTTGTTTAATTTTTGTATTTTCAGTTTTTTTCATAAGAAAACTCCTTATTAAATTTAACATTATTATTACATAATGTGTATTCAATAAGAAGTTTTTTAGAACTTTTAAATTCTTATTATTTTTTTGTTTCTATTTTGCCGTAGTTTCCTCCACCACCAGAGTGTACTTGCATGTTTCCTTCTCTTGCGTTTATTATATTATTAGCCACTTTTTCACCTACAACTGCTTCTATATCATCTTTTGATAATTTATGAATTATATTCATCTCTGTTTCAAAATTTTCTAATAACTTATCTACAGTTTTTCCTCCAACTCCTGGAATAAATCCAAGTGGTACTTGGTAAATATATGGTGGTCTGTTTTTAGGACTTTTTGTTTCTTTTTTATCTTTTATTAATTCTATTCTATCAAAAACACCGAAAGTAACTTTATCACTTCCACAATGTGGACAAATTGTTACTGGCTCTTTAGTCTCTATTACTTGATTACAATTGTCGCAATATGTTCTATGATATTTTCCAAGTTTTGGATCTAGACCATAATTTGCAATTATTTTTCTTCCATCTTCATTTTTTAAAGCTTTTACTATTTCTTTAAAAGATATGTCTTCTACTTGCATTTTGTTATATTCTCTTGCTATTTTAGGTAAAGAATGTGCATCTGAATTTGTTAAAAATGTTTTATTTTCTAATTCTGATATTGTATCTGCCAAAAATGTATCTGAACTTAAACCTAATTCTACTGCAAATATTTTATCATACTTTTCTTTAAATATATCTTTAATTCTATCTGTGCAGTTTCCATAATAGCTTTTAAACGGTGTAAAAGCATGAGCTGGAACTAATATCCCATTATATTTTTCTACAATATCTATTAAATCATACCCAGATAGATCTGATCTTTGCGTGCTTAATGTTATATTTTTTATGTGTTTGCTCATTTCATTTGAAAATGCTTTTATATCTGTTAAATGTGGGAAATAGCACAAATTATGTGCTGCACCACTTTTCCCATTTCTTCCTTTTTCAGATGTTTCTACCTCACTTCCAAGTATAATGCATACTTTATCTTTATAGATAATTCCACCATTTTCTAATTCATAAGCATCTCCTGTTTTTAAAAAATTTTCTATATCTTCTATTACATAAGGAGAAGCACAATCTATAACTCCACAAACATTTATCCCCTTTCTTTCATAACATTCTTTTGCAATGTTTGCAAAATTTAAACTTCTTGCTGCTGTTATTTTTATTGGTTTTCCACTTTCTGATCTTCCTATATGTATATGTAAATCTGCAAATATTTCGTACATTTTTTATACCTCTTTCTATTATAATTTTTTTATTGCATTTCTTGCTAATTCATCACATCTATTATTAAATTCATTATCTGCGTGCCCTTTTACTTTTATAAAATTAACTTTATGAGTTTTTGTTAATTCATATAATTCTTGCCATATTTCTTTATTTTTTACAGGCTCTTTTCCAGCTGTTTGCCAATTGTTCTTTACCCAATTATAAATCCAACCTTGCTTAAATGCATTTACAACATAAGCACTATCACTATATAAATCTACTTCACACGGAATTTTTAACATTTTAAGCCCCTCTATTACTGCTGTTAATTCCATAATGTTATTTGTTGTACTTTTTTTACCTCCTGAAATTTCTTTTTTTGTATCTTTATACATAAGTAAACTTCCCCATCCGACCTGGCCCTGGATTTCCAGAGCAAGCACCATCTGTATATATAACTACTTTTTCCATAAATATTCCTTTCCATTGTTTTTTAGCTTAATTTATGGTATCATTATATCATAAATTTAAAAATACACAATATATTTTAAGGAGTTTTTAATGAGTAACGTTTTAGGAATTATTGGAGAATATAACCCTTTTCATAATGGGCATTTATATCATTTAAATAAAAGTAAAGAATTAACTGGTGCAAATTTTACAATTGCCGTTATTAGTGGAAATTTTACTCAACGTGGTAGTACTTCTATAGTAGATAAATGGTCAAAAGCTAAAATGGCTGTTAATAATGGCATAGATCTAGTAATAGAACTTCCAACACTTTACTCTATTTCTAGTGCAGAAAATTTTGCCATGCGGAGCAATTAATATTTTAAATTCTTTAAAACTTATAGACTATATTTCTTTTGGAACAGAAACTGTTGATTTTGACTCTTTAAAAAGATGTGCGAATGTTTTATATGAAGAACCAAAAGAATATAAAACATTTTTAGCGGCCGAATTAAATAAAGGCCTATCTTTTCCTAAAGCTAGAGAAATAGCCTTAGTAAATTATTTAAAAGATGAAGATTTAAAAATTATACTATCTCAAAGTAATAACATCTTAGGAATTGAATATTTAAAAGCCTTAAAAAAGGTTAATAGTAAAATAAAACCTATATCAGTTCAAAGATATGGAAATAAATATAATGATACAGATGTAACTGGCAATATTGCTAGCGCCACCGCTATAAGAAATATAATAAAAAATAATGGATTTGATATTTTAAGAAGAGTTTTACCTGAATCAAGCTACAGTGTAATTATGGAAAATATAAAATCAGGCCATCTACTTTCTGATTTATCAGCCTTTGAAAAACAAATAATATATAATTTAAGAAAAATGAGCACCACGCAAATTACAGAACTTCCAGATGTGTCAGAAGGCCTAGAATTTTCTATAAAAAAAGCAGCAAACTCTTGTAATACTATACAAGAACTTTTAGATTTAATTGTTACTAAAAGATACACAATAACAAGAATTCAAAGAATTTTGTTATATTCTTTACTTGGAATAACAAAAAAGGATATGGAAATTTCTAAAAAGACTCAGCCATACATTCGAATTCTTGGATTTAACGAACATGGTAAATACTTGCTTTCTGAAATTTCAAAAGCTAACCCAAAACTTAAAATTGTTACTTCTGTTAGAAAGTTTATGGATACTACTTTAAATAAAAACTTAAAAAATATGATGGAAAAAGATATTTTTGCTACAGATGTATTTACACTAGGATATGAATGTAATTCTTGTAGTAATTTGGATTATACTCATAAGTTAGTCATAAAATAAGCCTATTAGCATTTTTTCAACAGGGACGGTCCTTTTTGAAAATTATTTGATTTTTTTTCAAAAAGGACCGTCCCTGTTGAAAATTATTGTGTTATCCATTTTACTAAATTTAAATTAGTAGGTTCTAATATCATTTCATGTTTTGGCATTACTCTAAATGTATATCCATAGTTTCCACCTGTTGTTAATTCAATCTTTGCAGTATAATAATATTTTCTATCTTCTGGTTCTTCTTTAGTTAATTTCATCGGAATTATACTTACATCTTCCACTACCCCATTATCTAATATTTTTCCATAATAAGCTTCTACTGTAATATTTTCCACACTTATATTAGGTAATTGAACCATGCAATGAACTTCTATATTATTTCCTGCATCCATCGTAATATTATCTAAATTATTCATCTGCTCAATTTTTATTTGGTCCCAACTATTATATAATGTCCTTTTCCAATCTTGTAAAGATGCAACATTTTCTATATTATTATAGAATTTTTTATTTAAATTGCATAATGGAATATATAATTTATCTGTATAATCTACTAACATTCTTGCAGTACTATATTTTCCACCAGTTGTCATTATAGAATTTTTCATTATTTTAGTCCATTTTTCAGAATATCCTTCATCATTTTTTTCATAATAAATTGGAATTATCTTACTTTCTAATGTATTATACATGCTTGTACTATCTGCAATATCTTGTGCTTCATATGAGTCAAATTCCGCATTTGTTCCAATTGTCCATCCATTAGTTTGTGTATATCCTTCTGCCCACCAACCATCTAGTACACTAAAGTTTATTACACCATTTACAGAAGCTTTTTGTCCGCTTGTTCCAGATGCTTCCATTGGTCTTCTTGGATTATTTAACCAAACATCAACTCCGCTTACCAAATATCTTGACATAGCAATATTATAATTTTCAAGCAAGAATATTTTTCCTTTAAATTGTGGCATCATTGAAATTTCATGTATATATCTTATTAAATCTTGTCCCTCTTTATCTGCTGGATGCGCTTTTCCTGCAAATATCAATTGAACTGGTTTTGTTTCATTATTTAATATTTGTGTTATTCTTTCTATATCTTTAAAAATTAATGTTGCTCTTTTATATGTTGCAAATCTTCTTGCAAATCCTATTGTTAAATTATTTGGATCCAATTTTGACACAATTTCCATTATTTCGTCATAATTATATCCTGAACGTCTTAATCTATTTATTGTATTTTCTTTTACATGCTGTATTAATTTTTCTTTTCGATCTTTGTGAATTTCCCAAAGTTCTTTATCAGGAATATTTTTTATATTATCCCAAACTTCGTCTAGATAAATATTATCTTGCCAGTATGGAATTAAATATTTATTGTATAATTCTTTTAATTTTGGTGCAAGCCAAGAACATGTATGGATACCATTTGTTACATATCCAATTGGTGATTCATTTGCTGCAATATTGGGCCATATTTCTCCAAATAATTCTCTCGATACTGCACCATGTAATTTACTCACTCCATTTTTCTTTCCTGCGATTTTTAACGCTAAAATTCCCATATTGAAATTTTCTTGTAACTCTTCTCCTGGTTTCATTCCAAGTTTTAAGAATTCCTCTCTTGAACTATTTAGTCTTGGCCAAAAGTCTTTAAAATATTTTTCAACTAGGCTAATTGGAAAAATATCATTTCCTGCTGGAACTGGTGTATGAGTTGTAAATACTGTTTTTGAACTAGCTATATCTCTTGCTAATTCAAATGATATTTGTTTTTCTTTTATTTCATTTTTCATTAATTCTAAAGTTAAAAATGCTGAATGACCTTCATTCATATGGTAAATTGTTGGTTTTAGTCCAAGTGTTTTTAATAAATTTGTTCCTCCCATACCTAGAACAATTTCTTGTCTTATTCTCATTTCTTGGTCTCCACCATACAATTTTAAAGTAACATCTCTATCTTCTTCATTATTTTTTTCTATATCAGAATCTAATAAATATAGTTTTATTCTGCCTACAATTATTTGCCATACTTTTAAGTATAATCTTCTTTTTGGAAATTTAACAGATATAATCATGTCTTCTCCATTTTCATCTTTTACAGGTTTTATTGGCAATTCTGAAATATTAATATTATGATATTCCGTTTGTTGTACTCCATCACCATTAATTTTTTGGTGAAAGTATCCATTCTTGTATAGTAAACCAACTGCTACTAAAGGAATTCCTAAATCACTTGCAGATTTTAAGTGATCACCTGATAAAATTCCAAGCCCACCAGAATATATTGGTATAGTCTCATCTAACCCATATTCTGCTGAAAAATATGCTATCAAATCATCTCTATTTTCTGGGTATTTAGATGAAAACCATGTATTTCTACTTTTTATATAATTTTCAAAATCTTGTACTTGTTTATCATATTCTTTCAAAAACTCAGCATTTACTGCAGCATTCTCTAATTTTTCTTGAGAAACTTGGCGTAAAAATTTTATAGGGTTTTTATCTATGCTTTCCCATAAATCAATATCAATCTTTTTAAATAAATTTAAAAATTCGCTATTCCATGTCCACCATAGATTATTTGATATTTCTGACAACTTGCCTATTCTTTTAGGTAATTGTGGATTAACAGTTATTCTGTTAAATACATACATTTTTTTATTCCTCCTTAGTAATCTTAAAATTTTCTTAAGTTTTTATTATTTTACATTTTCTATTTTTATAGATAATATTTCATTTAATTCTGAATCTGTAATTTCTTCTAAATTACTTGCTTCAAATTCTACTATATAATTTTCATTAGCTTTTGCCCAAAAATATTTTGTATTAAATTGTTGTTCATAAGTTCCACTTACATATGTGTAAGATACTGTTACTGTATTTAATTCAACTCCATTTATATTTCTTTTTTCTGCATTTGTAATATTTACATCTTTATATTTTTCATCATTTTTATATTTATCTACTTTTTCTAGTAAAGTAGCATAATAAGCATCTTCTTTTGCTACTGTTGATGATATTTTTATTGAACTTTCACCTTTATATAATCTTTTGAAATTTTCTGAAGTTGTATTAACTCTAAATCCTTCTGGAACTCTAAATGTTATTTTTGTTTTACTGTCATATGTTAATATTTGATTTTCAGAAGCACTTGAAGTTGTTTGTTGATTATTTATTGGTTGATTGATTGTTGATTGGTTATTAGGATTTGTGTTTATTAATGTATTATTATTTTGTTGATTATTTGTAATATTATTAGGATCAGTTAATACATTATTTGGTTTTACCGAATTAGGTAATGCCATAAATTCTGAAATGATTCCATATAGTTTTGATTTTTGTAAATTTGTTAGCATTTTTCTTTGATCTCCAAATGTTAAATTATCTAATTCAACACTATTTGCTAAATCTACTTCATCTAATTTTTCATTATATTTAACTCCATATTCTATATCTAATGCTATTCTTCCAAATTTTTCAATATTTAATTCTAACTTTGCTTTTCCATAATTTTCATCTTTTTCTTCAAAAACTAATGTACCAATTATTGATTTTTCTTCAGTTTCATCTATATTTCTTGTTATTAATTCGATATCATATCTATTTTTATCAGATTTTACAAACGTTAATGTTGTTTCTTCACTATTTATATTTAAATTAAATGAAACTTTTACAATGTCTTTTGCAAAACCTTGTGTATATGTGTTTATTTCAATAGTTGATTGTTCATCAATATAATTACTTTGGTTATTTTCTGTAACTTTATCAAAAGCTTCTCTTATTTTATCTTGATCTTTGAAACCATTCATAAAATCTTTATTATTTTTTAAATTATTTATTACTGTGTATAGTTCGTCATTAAATTGCTTTTGAGTCATTTTTATTGTGTTTTTTGTTACTTTTATTTTTTTGTTATTTACTTCAAGTTCTTCTTTACTACTAGAGCAATATTCTTCTTTTACAGCCTTTCCTAATTCTTTTTTTAGAATATTTATCGATTTTTTCAAATCTGATTTTTCTTTATCAGACTTCACTTGATTTTCAAATAATTTTTTTAATGTTGAATAGTATTCTAGACCTTGAATTTCGTCCATATTAACTTTTATATTTTTATCTAAAATATTTTTTAAAGCTATATAGGTTTCTTCCTTTTCAATATCTGAATATACTTGTGCTGTTAGTAATTTTTCATTTTCATAATTTGAATCTAGATTAACTACAAATTTTTTGTTTTCAAAATCCATTTGTTCTTCTAATTCTATGTTTGTGTTATTTATTATTTTTAATATTTTTTTATCGATATCATTGCTATTTGTCTCAACATTTGCTTTTAACTTTATATTGGCCTTTACTGTTTCATAATCCATATTGTTTAATCTTGATGTATACTCATCAAGATTTGTATATATCATTTTTTTGTAAAATTCATTTGGTTTGTTATCATTTATAAAGCAAATTATACCTATTGCCAATAGTGCTATTACTAGTACTATCGCTATTATAGAAATTATTAATCCTGCCTTTCCTTTCTTTTTCATTACAGTTGTAGAGCTCACATTAAAATTGCTTTTTTGTGTGTTTGTATTTTGATTATTTTCTTCCATGATTTTCCCCTTTCATATTTCTATTTATAAAATATAGTTTATCATAACGAATTTTTAATTTCAATACATTAAAATTAAAAATTTAGTAATGACTATGATTAACTTATAATTCAGTATTATAGACAGATGCAAAAAATAAAAAGATTAGAAAACAACCTATTCTATGCCATATACAAACCTTTTATTTTCTAATCCTTTTATTTATAAATATATTATCCCCGTATAAACTGCTAAATTATACTTTTTTTATTTGTTTCATTCTACCAAAAACTAAATTAACCCATGTTGAAGATGCTGGACAAAATCTTGTCTTCACTGCTGATAATGTTTTTCCATAATAAAATTTTCCACCTTCTGTCAAATAATTATTATGAAGTGATTTTGCTGCTACTTCTAATCCATCTTCTACCGAATCATATTTTAGTAATTTCCCATTAACCATCAAACTTATATAATTGTGTGTATTTCTATGATTTGAAGCTATATTCCAGCCAGATTCCGCTGAAATTAAACCACAGAAAAATATTTCATTCAATTCATATTTTTCACACAAATCATATATTGTATCCGAGTTTTCATAAAAAAATTTAGATGTATCTTCTCTTACACTTGATATTAATTCTTTAAAACTTTCTTTTGATAAACCTGTTCTTACTGTTAAATCCATATCTTTTGATATTGTTACTTCTTCTATTGTTTTATATTGAATTTTGGGTTCTTCTACAGGTGGCTCTTCCCAAAAAACAACTACTTCCTCAAAATCTTGTTTTTCTTCTATTTCTTCATTTTTATTTTCAGCCCTTCTAAATCCTGTTTGACTTCTCGAAGTAACTTTACCATCTTTTTTTTGAGTGTTTATTAATCCTAATTCTATATTATTAGGAGTTTCTGCAACTTGCATCCATTCATTATTAGTATAAATAAAATTTATTATTATTCCTAAAATAATTAGCGCTAATGTTATAAATATTATTTCTTTAATTGTTCGAATTGATTTTTTACTTTCTTTCATTTTATTTCCTTTCTACAGCACCTGCTATTATACCATTTTTTTCTTCTAATGTCAAACAAAGAAGAGTTTATATAAACTCTTCTTTATCTCATATTTTTTCATTTTTCTTATTTTCCAATAAACATTTGCACATATATTTTTCCATATTTAGAGCCATTTACTACTCCAATTCCAGTAAATTCAAAATTTCCATTTAAAATATTAGCTCTATGCCCTTGTGAATTCATCCATGCTGTTACTGCAGAACTATTATTTGAATTTCCTGCAATATTTTCCCCAGCTGTTTTATATGTTATTTTAAAACTATTTAACATATCAAATGGTGAACCATAAGTTGGAGATGTATGTGAAAAATAATTATTATCTACCATCTCTTTTGCTTTTATTCTCGCAACTCTTTGTAGCTCTTCGTCAATTTTTAATTTTCCCAGTCCATTATTCTCTCTTTGCTGATTTATTAAATCAAACACTTCTTTCTCATCATTACTTAGTGAACTTGTATTAATTGTTGAGCTATTCCCTGCATTGGTATTTGTTTCTTTATTTGAATTATTAGGATATATTGGTTTAACATATCTTTTGTTTACAGCCCCTATATAATCCCCTTCAACTTGAACAATATACCAATCTCCAACTCCAGCAAATACTCGTATATACTGATTCTTAGGTATTGTTGTAACTATTTTATAGCCTGTACCAGGACCATTCCTAACATTTAGATTTGATGTTGTAAGGCCTGTAACAAAATCTAATTTATAATAATTTTGCATTGCAAAAGTAGTAGTGAACATAAATACTGATATAACCAATACAAATATAGCACTTATTTTTAAAATACTCTTTCTTTTAAACAATATCACTTTCATAAAAAACAAAACCTCCTTTTTAGAGGTTATGTTTAACATATTGTCCATTATGCCAATTTCTATTAATCTACAAGCGCAGTATCTTTTAATAAAATTAAATCATCTCTTGTTTCTTTTAAAGTTCTTAAAATTACTGGATCATCATCTATAATAACTATAGCACTATTATCATGATTTACATTTCTTATAAAATCTGCTTTTAAACTACTAGATGATTTAAAATCATTACTTTCTCTTGATAAAATATTTCTATTTTCTTTTTTAAAAAATGGCGCATATTTATCTAACCAATAATTTTTTTGTTCCAATCCTTCATCCATTCTTGTTACTGATAAAATAAACATTTCTACATTTTCCATTTTTGATATTTCTTCTAATTTTGCAATACTAGAATACAATGGTCTTTTTTTGTCAAATCCTGAAGCAGCTCCTAATATGTAATCGGCAATTACTCCATCCATATCTACATATAATTTAATATCTTTGTTTATTTTTTCTAAATATTCTTTTAAATACATTTTTTTCTCCTTTAATCTTCATCAATTGTCATTCCATTTTGTTGTTTTTCAGACAATTCTCTTTTCTCATTTTCGTATAATTGTTTCCAATCGCTTAGTTTTTCAACCATCTCTGGTTGTCTGCTTTTTAATATTGTTGTTACAACATCATATTTTTCTTGATAATCTTGAACAGCTTGTTCTCTACCACTTTCTCTTCCATATTTTATAGCTTCTATTGCATCAGAAAATTGATGTTCTTGTGTTTCATATATTTTTTGAGGTTCTTCTTTACTTCTAACATATACTCCAATACTATCTACTAAGTTTTGATCTTTAAATGATTGTACTGTTCTTAAAACGCCTTCATAAGAACCATCATGTGCATATTTTTCTACCCATCTTGGAATTTTATCTGTTTGTAAAGCTATTACATATCTTATAAATGTTGAACCATAACTTTCTAATGCTGGAACAGCCATTAACATCATTTTTATATTATAATCATTATCTCTAAAATCTTGTGCAAAATCAAGAAAACCTTGTGTATTTCTTAGTGCTCCTTCATAAATAACATTATATTTTTCTTTAATCAAATCTTTTAATATTTTATTTTTTACATATTCTGTGTCTTCATGTAAAATTGCATGTGTACTTTCAGGATATTCTGCACTAGCCATTTCATAATCTGGATGATATGATCTAAGTTCATCAAAATCAACTATTACCCCATTTTGCATTAAATCTTTCTGTGCTAATTTTACTAATCTAGATTTTCCTGCACCCGATTGTCCTCCCACTATTATTAATGTCTTATCATCACTAGGCACTTTTCCAGTAATTGTAGCTAACTTTGCAATCTTTTTAAAATGTTCTAATCTTTTTTTCAGCATTGTTTGCATATTTCTTGCTTTAGTTATTTCTAATGCACTTTTCCTTTTTCTAGCATCATTTTCATCTTGTTCGGCCATTCTTATTCTTTCTGAAATTGAATATTTCTTTTTTGCTTCTTCGATAATTGAACTTTCCATTTTTACATCCACCTCTTTTTATAATCTTACATATTTTTTAATAATTTCTACATTATTATTATATATTTCATCTCTGTCTTTTAATAAATTAGCTAGTTCTTTCTCTAATGTAGAATCTCTTGTTTCTTTATATTCTTCCATCTTCTGTTTTATAAGTGGTGTTATTGTTTCAATAGCAAATTCTATTCCGTATTCTTTTAAAACATCTTCTTTTTTCATAAAAAATCTCCTAACAAAATACTTTATTATATTATAACAATTTTTTATGTATTTAACAAGTAATCTATTTATTTTTTATAATTTCCTTAGCCCTAATTTTAGAAATATTGAAATCTCTTATATCCATTTCTTCTTGAATTAATCTATTATACAAATTATTTAAATAATTTTCTGTTTCATCTTTAACATATATATCATCATTTTCTACTTTTAAAATTCTAGTAAGTTGTTTTACTGCATCAGTCCCTGTTGCAAATTTTAAATATGTAATATCAATTTTACCTGTTTCTATATATCTATCTACATTTCTTTTGGCTATTAAATTGTCAAAATTAATAAAATTCATTCCTACATATGCACACATAATTATGCTTATATATGTTTTTGTTAAATTTATTTTTTTATCTAAGATCCATAAAATTGTTGGCATTAATAAACATGTTTCTGTAAATAATATACAATAAACCATAAGTCTTAAAAATGTATATCCATAAGCATTTTCATAATAATACATTCTTACTGCTGAAGAAATTAACAATATAAACGTGAATATACACATAATTACACTCATAGTATTTATATATTTATTCTTTTCTTCTCCATTTTCACTTTTCTTTGCAATTAATATAGTAATTAAATTTATTACAGATACTATCATCAATTGAAAAAATCCTTGTCTTGCATATTCTGAATATTTTATACTTTCATTTCCAATAAATAATGATTTTATTTGTATAATACAAAAAACTAAATATATTGCATTTAATATCCCTAATAATAATTTTATAGTAAAGTTATCCTTATTCTTTATCTCTACTTTAGCTGTTTGTTCATTATTTTCATGTTTAAAAAATAAATAATAGAATAATCCTAAGAAATACATAAAAGCTAATATAATAAGTACAAACTTAGCAAATATTGTTGAAATCTTTATATTTTTAACTAATTTTATTAAATCTACAAATATATTTTTAAATATGCTCCCAAATGTATTATCTGCCGTAGCTAACATTATTAATATAAACAATACTAATGGAAAAATAATTAATAATGATTTTATTACCTTTTTTACTGTTTTCCCTTTTCTTGAATCTATTGTTTTATTAGTTTTATTTTCAAAACTTTGTCTTAACTTTTCAATTGCTTCACCTACAAAACTTAATGGTACAAAAAATACACAAAGTATTTCTCCTACTAAATCTGCATTTATTCTTAAATTATTTTTAAACAAGTCAATTATCATTAAAACTAATAATATTGGAATAACCCACATATTCAAATTATTAAAAAACGTATTATTAAATATGCAATATGTAAAAGATAATAATGTTATTGGTATTAAAAAAATTTTTGCTTTTTTATTTACGATTTTGTTTTTTCTTTCTAAATAATACAATATAAATCCTGTAAATGGTACTGCAAATAGTACCATTGATAATCCTATGCTTTTACCAAAAAATAATGTTATTAGCCATACACTAAATATGATTGCCCCTAATAATATATTAATCATTTTCTTCTTCTCCTCCTTCATAATCTAATATGTCTCCAGGTGTACATTGTAATACTTCACATATTTTATCTAATGTAGAAAATCTTATTGCTTTTCCTTTATTATTTTTTAATATTGATAAATTTGCTTGTGTGATTCCAACTTTTTCAGCCAGTTCAAAAGATGTTATTTTTCTTTTTGCCATTATAATATCTAAATTTACAATTATCATTTTTTTCACCTCTTATATTGTTAATTCATTTTCTTCTTTATATTCAGTTGCTTTTTTAAACAATTCTGATAATACATATAATGCAATTGAAACTCCAAAGTATAAGATACATAAAAATATTAAAGTTGCAATAAAAACGATATTATCTAATTTTATAACTATTATTTCAAAAATCAAATTGAATATCCAAATAACTGATCCTATTAGAGCAACTATTCCTGTTGTTTTTAAAATTTTTACATTCTCAACACAAAATGGATTATTTTTTGTCAAACTGTTAAATAATTTAATGAATTTATATGTTATTATAGATAAAATTACCCCATTAGGATAAATTACAACAAAACAATTTAATAAATTCAATCCTAAACATTTATTTAATACAAATGGTAAAATTATTACAGTAGTAATCCCTATACTTAAACATATTTGTAAAGTTACTTTTAATATATTTCCTAATCCTTTTTCTCCCATTACTTTCATAAAAAAAATCCCTCCAATTTTTTATTTTGAAAGAATCTTATCATCTTTTTTATTGTTTGTCAATATTTATTTATCGTTTTTCGATATTTTTTTATTGTTTTAAAATAATTTATCAAATAAATAAAAATAGTGGGCATATATATTACAACTAATATTTAAGAAATAATATATATACCCACTATTTACTGCTTTTATTAAGACAAAAACTATATTGAACTAACTTTGTCTTCTAGTTCTGATATTCTAAGTTCGTGTGAATACAAAAGATCATCATGATTTTCAATTCTTTCAAAGTATTTTTTATTTTCATAATCCGTATTTTTCTTTATGTCGTCTATTAATTGTATTTTGTCAAAAATAGCAGAAATCTTTTCACCGTATTCTTTTTCAAAAATTGCCAATTTACCATTGAGTTTTCTGTCTGTTTCTTCAAGTTTTTTGTTCATCTTTTGCTCGAAATCTTCGAATTTTTTGTCCATTCTTTCATTCATTTGTTGAATTAAATATTGATTATTCTTTTTCAATTTTTCTTCAATTTTATTATCTATTCTTTTATCCATTTCTTGAATTAAAAATTGATTATTTCTTTTCAATATTTCTTCAAATCTTTCTTCAGTCATAAATTTCCTCCTTTCTTTAAAAATATAGTAATATTATAATAGGTAATTATTTACTTGTCAATAAAAATCGTTCGTCAAATTTCGTCATTTTCTGGCTTTTTATATAATTTTTATTACATACCTTCAATGTTTAACTCCATTTAAATATTTTACTTATTATGTTTTCTTTCTTCTTTTATCTCTTTCAAATCTTTTTTCTTAAATTCTTCTTTTTCTTCTTCATCTGCCAAATATTTTCTATATATGCAAGCAATAATAGCTTTAGTTTCTTTTCTAACTTTCTGAAGTTCTAAAGGTATATATGGATTTACTTTTGTTATATAATTTTCTAATTTATTATTTTTAAAAAAATCTATAAGCTTATTTGGTATCTTATTTTTTTCTTCATCATTTAGAAACATCAGTATATCATACACTTCAGTATATGATATTTTATCTTCATAATCTATAACTACTCCCATTATTCTCTTCCTCCATAATCTATAACAAAATCTTCCAACGAAAAAGAACCTCCTCTATCATCTTTTAAAAATTCTTTAACTTGTCCAGATAATTTTTTCATTGTACTTTTTATAACCTGTGATTTTGTATTTTGGGCCGTTCTTTTCAAAATAGTTTTACTAAATCCTCTCGTTTTTTTAAATACTGGCTCATCCTTTACTGATTGCCAACGTTCTCTATATATCACTCTATCTTCTTCACTATCAAATAATAATTCTAAAAATCTATTAGCTTTTTCTTCTTCTGTTAAATCTTTTTCAAAAAAATGACTTAATTTTTTATTATTTTTGTCTGGTTCATATGCCATTTCATAAGCTACTTTTGAAAAAGCAGAATCTAGCATAATATTTTGTTTCCAAGTTTCTAAATCAAGAGAACTATTATGAATTCTAAATTCATAAGTATTTAAATTTTTACTCTTTCCTAATCTTACAATTTTTTCATATACTCCTCTATTCGTAGATATATGTTGTAAATTAATTCCTACTTGATGAGAAGCAAGTTCTCTTAAACTTCTGTTAAATTTATACTTAGTTCCTTCTTTGGTTAATATTTCTTTATTTATAAAATCTTTATTTTTTCCTGTTCTTTGCAATTTTTTTCCTATTGGGTGAGCATAACCATTTCTTATTTTTAAACTTTCTATTGCTAGTAAAAATCCTGTAATTTTCTTCTTTTTTCCTTCTATTATTACTTTAGGAATTTTAGGAATCACACTTGTCCCTTCTAACTCTGCACTATCAACTGCTTTTATTAATTCAGAAAATTCTCCCAAAAGCATCCTCTTTATTCCATCAACTGGTGACAATTTTACTGCTGATTCTCTTATTGGATCATTTTTAGCATTACACATCTTATACATAAGTACTTCAGATTCCGCCCATAATCTTAAAAATGCTTCCATCATTTCGGGATTTTTTTTCATCATTGTTGCATCTAAATGTATATGTCCACCACATTGTTCATTTACATATACTCTTCTGTTTTTATCTTGTGGGCATGATTTTGCTAATTCCAAAACTTTTCCAAAATTTTTATATCCCTCTGGATTTGTTTTTTCACTAATAGGTGGTGAAATAATTTCAATTCCATTATCTGTTACAGATAAATCTTTAGTTATCTTCCAACCTTGTAATTCTGGAAATTGTTCTACTAAACTATTTAATTTATTAAAATCAACATTTTGCAATTCAATTTCACAGCCAAACTTTATATAATTTGGCAAATCCATCAAATTCTGTCCTGATTTATATTTCATTATTTTTTCTCCTTGTCCTTTGTTAATATTATAACATTAGATTTATATTTTTTCTATCAATTCTATATTAATATCTTCAACTTTTTTAACAGTTATTGTATTTACTTTAATATCTTTAACATTTTTCGAATTCACAAAAATAGTATTAAGTCCAGCTTTTTTTGCACCTTTTATATCTAATTCAATGTCATCTCCTATCATAACACATTCATTAGGTCTATTATTTCCACAAGAATTAATAAATGCCTCGTAATTTGGTTTTATTCGTTCTTCTCCATAACATTTAGAAAAAAATTTTCCTATTCCCATATTATTTAATCTATTAACTTGTGTTTTTCTAAAATAATTTGTTAATAATACCATTTCATATTTTTTTGATAATTCATTTAATGTACCAATTAATTTTTCATTTTTATCTAAAATAACTTTTTCTTCTTCTTTACCTAATATACTATAAAAGTTTGATGGTAATTCATATTCTAATACCTTAGACATATAACTTGTAAAATCTTTTTCATTATAATTATTAAATAATTCTTCATATGTATCTATTCCATGTTTTAATTTTCTTAAGTTTTCAGTAGAATACAAATTCAGATTTCTTAAAGTTTGACTTATTGCCAGTGTAAAATCGACCCCAGGAATAAGTGTTCCATCTACATCAAATATTAATCTTTTTATCATTTTATATACCTCTATTAAATCTTTTTATTATAAAATATTATCATTTTTTATTTTTTTTGTCTATATTTTATTATCTCTTTTCAATACTTTTCCGAGGTATTCCAACAACTGTCACATTATCAGGTATTTCTTTTAAAACAACACTATTTGCACCAATTTTTACATTATCGCCTATTTTTATTGGTCCTAGAATTTTTGCTCCTGAACCTACCATAACATTGTTTCCTATATCCGGATGTCTTTTGTATTTATCCTTTCCAGTTCCTCCAAGTGTTGCATTATGATAAATTGTACAATCATCTCCTATAGTTGCTGTCTCACCTATTACTATTCCCATGCCATGATCTATAAATAATCTTTTTCCTATTTTAGCTCCTGGATGTATTTCTATTCCTGTTAAATGTCTTGAAATTTGTGATATAAACCTTGCTAAAAAATATCTTTTTTTATTATAGAAAAAATGTGCTATTCTATGAAAAAATATTGCATGAAACCCAGGATATAGCAATATTGTTTCTAAAATATTCCTACACGCTGGGTCTTTTTCTTTTATATTTTTTGCATCTTCATATATATTTTTTAATAAATTCATATATAAACACCTCTTGTTATTATATGAATTTATTTCACTTAAGTTTATCTAAAATTAATCTCATACTATTATAAATTAAATTTTTTTATTACTATTTAAAAACCTTTTTCACGTAATTCACTAACTAATTTCACAAAAAATTCTCTTACGTCAAATCCATCAATATTTTCTCTATTCAAATCAATCATATCACCATGAGATATTCCTCTTTTTCCTTCGTGCTGAATAAATGTATATTTATCACCATACTTGAAAGAGTCTTCTCCAACCAATCCATCATTGGCACCATCAAAATATTTAACAAAATTATTAGTTAAATTAAGAGGGAATCTTCCTCCTCTGTAAGTATTTAACTTAGAACCTACTGACTGATAATAAACTTTATCACTTTTCTTTATTTTATTATTAAAATCTTTACAAAATGAATGTGTTAAATCTTTAACAGCAGAAACAAAATCCGTTTTTTTATCACCAAGTTTTTTTAGTGTTTTATTATAAGTATTTGCTACTTTATTTAGAACTTTATCAGGAACTTTCCCTAATAAATAATCAGCAAATTCACATCCTCTATTAGGCGTATTAATCATAGTTAAAGATGCTACATATTCATCCATTCCATATTCAGAAATAGCACATCTAGAATCTAGTCCACCTTTTGAATGTGCAATTATATTTACTTTTTCACATCCTGTTTGTTTTACTATTTCTTTTATTCTTTCACTTAATTCTTTTGCACTTTCTTCTATTGACACAGCCGAATCATGATTTCCATAAAAAATAGTAGCTCCATTATCTTTTAGTTCCTTAGGAATTCTTCCCCAATAATCAAAATATCTGCTATCTCTAAAAAATACTCCATGTACCAATAAAATTGGATATTTTGTTTTACATATTTGTTCATCTTTTCTAGATTTATTTAACAATATTTTATCATTTTCAAACTTAACTTCTTTTTTAGTTATTTTTATAATTTTAAATAATGCAATTAAATGTAAAATAGGTATCATTCCAACTACTGCTCCAATTACTCTGTGTTTAATACCTAACTGTTTAGATGATATATATACCCTTATAATACCATTCCAAAAAGTGATTAATTCTATTAAATATACTATCAATACATTTAATAAAATAACTTTAATATCTGTATGATAGCACAAAATATCTATTAGCAATAATATTGCAGAAAATAGAGTGGATATCAAAAAAATTTCTAGTAACCTATATCCATTTCTACAATTTTTCAATTTGTTTGTTTCTAACTTTTTTAGTCCCATTGAAGGGAAAATATTAATTATTATAAATACAAATAAAGCTATCCATATGGGTATATTAACATTATATTTATCATTTATTGTATGTATATTAGATACGATAAATAATATTGCAGCATAAACTATGCTTAATATAATATTCATTTTTAATTACCTTGTATAATATATTAAAGATAAAATTTCATATATTATACTTATCCTTTCTCCATTAAATTTTTCTTCTTAAAATATAGGTTTAATGGTACCAGTATTTTATATCGTAATTTTATATAATTAACATAATTTTACT
>JAFRDD010000097.1 GCA_017404025.1 Clostridia bacterium | reverse complement strand
ATTGCACTAGCTTGCGCCCCTTTAGGCGTGTCGGCAAAAAGCCATCCTCGACGTCCAACAGCGAAAGGTCGGATTGAATTTTCGGCACGATTATTGGAAATAGGAATTCTTCCATCTAAAAGGAAGTTTTCTAAATAGATCCTTTGATTTTTAGCATATGTAATTGCTTCACTTAATTTTTTATTGTTCATTGGATTAAGTTTTTCAAGCCAGCACCAAAAGGCCTCAAGAACAGGTTTAATTTTTTCTTGACGCTTAATAAGCCTTTCCTCATTAGAGAGAGAAGCTAGTTCTTTTTCAATTTTAAAAAGTTTATCACAGAAAGCTCTTCCTTCTGCACCTTTTGAACCCGGAATTTCTTTTCCCTTGTCAAGTGGGATACTTTCAATAAAATATCTTCTAACATGGCTCCAACACAAACATCTGATTATGTTATCTACTTTTTCATAACCTTTGTAAGCATCAGTTACTAAATAACCTTCAAAATTTTGCAGAAATTGCTGCGCATGCTTGCCGGCCCTTGTTCTAGTATATTCAAATATGACTATATTATTAGATTCATATTGTCCAGCAGAATAAAGCCACATAAACGATTCACTAGAAGCCTTTTTTCCAGGTTCTTTATTACATTGGATTCTAGTTTCATCAGCATGTATAATATCACATTTAGCAATTTCATTTTTCATTAAATCGTACATTGGCTTCAGCCAATCGTTGCTACATCGTATCACCCAATTAGCCATTGTAGATCTTGAAAGTTTAAATCCTCTCTGAAACCAATCATGTTCTTGGCGAGATAGTGGCATTCCATTAACATATTTTTGATAGATTACTTCAGCAACTGAAGATGGTGATGCAAGACTTCGCTTCATAACTGGTGCGGGTACTGGTGCTTTGACTATAACATCAGGGCTACTATCATTAACACCACAACTAGGACATTTATATACATATTGAACGTATTCAATCACCTTAACTGATGGTGGAATAAATTCCACTTCGGTTCTAACAGTATTTTTGCCGATTATATTCATTTTTGTATTACAATAAGGGCAGTTAGAATCTTCCTCATTTAAAACACATTCAATAGTTTCTCTTGGAAGATCTTTTATTGATTCTTCCTTACTTCCTGGTTTTCTTGGAGTTCTCTTATAAGATGAAACTCTTACATTTTCAGGCTTAGGCTCTTCAGCACTACTATCCGAAAGCTGTTCAGCTTCATTAAAAAAAGAAACTTGCCCATCAACTGGTGTCTTTTCACTAGATGAACCGTATATTTTTTTATTAGTGTGAAGAATTGCTTGAGTTAAGTTTTCAACCTGATTATTTAGTTTTTTTATTTGGCTTTCTTGCTCTTTTACTTTAATACGTAATTCCAAAAGTTCTTGATATTCATCTTTAGGCATAATCTAACTCCAATCTCATATTTGATAAGTAAATTATACCATAAAATTACACAAAAAGCCAGTAATATCAATACTTTACTGGCTTTTTCGAGTAATTAAAATATTTAAAAACATACTTCGTCATGGATATTAATTTTTTTATGTGCTTTAGGCTGTTCAATAGATAATCCTTCTAAAAGCCATCTTAATTCTTGATTGGAAATGTCTTTGACCCCTTCAGGGTCTTTCGGCCATTGAAATTTCATTTTTTCTATTAATTTCTTTGTAATCAATATAAATCCATCATTATCCCATCTAAGAACTTTTATTGAAGTTTTTCTTTTATTGCAAAAAATAAATATACTTTTTGCGCTATAAGGATCCAAATTAAATTTTAAGCTGACAAGTGCTGATAAGCTTTCAATCTGCTTTCTAAAATCCGTAAAGCCGCAGGCTATGTAAATATGTTCAGCATCATCAGCTATATTTCTTAACATACTGAAACTATAGCTGATAAAACGTCAGCTATAGCTTCCTTGTCAAAATTTTGTGGTATTTCTAACTTGAAATCATGAAAACTTAAAATTATAGCTTTACTATCACAAATCTTTTTCTCTTTAGGTTCAAGAGAAACTTCTACTAGATTAATTTCATCTACTTTATTGTCTGAATCATCACTTTTAAACTTTTTTACCCAGTAATGATATTGAGAAGCAGAAACTCCATTTTGTCTGCACCATTCTTTAATAGCGAGATTGCTGCTTGCGCACGCTTTTATACGCTT
>JAFRDD010000096.1 GCA_017404025.1 Clostridia bacterium | reverse complement strand
ATTGCACTAGCTTGCGCCCCTTTAGGCGTGTCGGCAAAAAGCCATCCTCGACGTCCAACAGCGAAAGGTCGGATTGAATTTTCGGCACGATTATTGGAAATAGGAATTCTTCCATCTAAAAGGAAGTTTTCTAAATAGATCTTTTGATTTTTAGCATATGTAATTGCTTCACTTAATTTTTTATTGTTCATTGGATTAAGTTTTTCAAGCCAGCACCAAAAGGCCTCAAGAACTGGTTTAATTTTTTCTTGACGCTTAATAAGCCTTTCCTCATTAGAGAGAGAAGCTAGTTCTTTTTCAATTTTAAAAAGTTTATCACAGAAAGCTCTTCCTTCTGCACCTTTTGAACCTGGAATTTCTTTTCCTTTATCAAGTGGTATACTTTCAATGAAGTATCTTTTTACATGACTCCAACACAAACATCGTATTATATTTTCTACTTTTTCATAGCCTTTGTAAGCATCAGTTACTAAATAGCCTTCAAAATTTTGTAGAAACTGCTGCGCATGCTTGCCGGCCCTTGTTCTAGTATATTCAAATATGACTATATTATTAGGTTCATATTTTCCAGATGAATAAACCCACATAAATGATTCACTAGAAGCTTTTTTGCCAGGTTCTTTATTGCATTGAATTCTAGTTTCATCAGCATGTATAATCTCACATTTAGCAATTTCATTTTTCATCAAATCGTATATTGGCTTCAGCCAATCATTGCTGCATCGTACAACCCAATTAGCCATTGTAGATCTTGAAAGCTTGAATCCCCTTTGAAACCAGTCATGTTCCTGACGAGATAGTGGCATTCCATTCATATATTTTTGGTATATTACTTCAGCAACTGATGATGGTGATGCAAGACTACGCTTCATAACCGGAGCAGGTACTGGTGCTTTAACTATAACATCAGGACTGCTGTCATTAGTACCACAGCTAGGACACTTATATACATATTGGATATATTCAATTACCTTAACTGATGGTGGAATAAATTCCACTTCGGTTCTAACAGTTTTCTTTCCAATTACATTCATTTGTGTATTACAATAAGGACATTTAGAATCTTCTTCATTTAAAACACATTCAACAGTTTCTCTTGGAAGATCTTTTATTGATTCTTCTTTACTTCCAGGTTTTCTTGGAGTTCTTTTATATGATGAAACTTTTATATTTCCAGGTTTAGGTTCTTCGGCACTGCTATCTGAAAACTTTTCAGCTTCGTTAAAGAAAGAGATTTGCCCATCAACTGGTGTTTTTTCACTAGATGAACCGTATATCTTTTTCTTTGTATGAAGAATAGCTTGAGTCAAGTTTTCAACCTGATTATTTAGCTTGTTAATTTGTTTTTCTTGTTCTTTTACTTTAACACGTAATTCTAAAAGTTCTTGATATTCATCTTTAGGCATAATATTACTCCAATCTCATATTCTGTAACTAAATTATACCATAAAATCACATAAAAAGCCAGTAATATCAATGGTTTACTGGTCTTTTTATGAAGATTGAAACATTTAAAAACATGCTCCGTCATGAATATCAATTTTTTTATGTGCTTTAGGCTGTTCAATAGATAATCCTTCTAAGAGCCATCTTAATTCTTGATTTGAAATATCTTTGACCCCTTCGGGATCTTTCGGCCATTGAAATTTCATTTTCTCTATTAGTTTCTTTGTGAGTAAGATAAATCCATCATTATCCCATCTAAGAACTTTTATTGAGTTTTTTCTTTTGTTACAAAAAATGAATATGCTTTTGGAACTATAAGGATCTAAATTAAATTTCAAGCTGACAAGTGCTGATAAGCTTTCAATCTGCTTTCTAAAATCCGTAAAGCCACAGGCTATATAGATATGTTCAGCATCATCAGCTATATTTTTTAGCATACTGAAACTATAGCTGATAAAACGCCAGCTATAGCTTCCTTATCAAAATTTTGTGGTATTTCTAGTTTGAAATCATGAAAATGTAAAATTATAGCTTTACTATCACAAATCTTTTTCTCTTTAGGTTCAAGAGAAACTTCTACTAAATTAATTTCATCTACTTTATTGTCTGAATCATCACTTTTAAACTTTTTTACCCAGTAATGATATTGAGAAGCAGAAACTCCATTTTGTCTGCACCATTCTTTAATAGCGAGATTGCTGCTTGCGCACGCTTTTATACGCTT
>JAFRDD010000095.1 GCA_017404025.1 Clostridia bacterium | reverse complement strand
TATTTATTTTTATTTTTATTACTTAATTTTTATATTAATATATAATATGAAAAAATATGGGAGGAGAAGAGAATAAGATGTTAAAATCCAGTAAATTTACAGAAATAGATGAAGAATTTATTTGTGAAAACTGCGGAAAAAAAGTTCCTAAGTTAGGGTATTCTTGCAGAAACCATTGCCCATATTGTTTACACTCAAAACATATTGATATAAATCCTGGTGACAGAGAAGAAACATGTCATGGAGTTCTAGAGCCAGTAGGTCTTGATATTGATAGTAAAAAAGGATATGTAATTATTTTTAAGTGCAAAAAATGTGGAGCAATTAGAAAAAATAAGGCAGCAAAAGATGATGACATGGATGCTATAATTAAACTAAGTTTTCAACAGGGACGGTCCTTTTTGAAAATTTCGTTAATTTTTTCAACAGGGACGGTCCTTTTTGAAAATTTTATTATTTTTTTCAAAAAGGACCGTCCCTGTTGAAAATCAAAAGTTAAATTTCTCTATTTAAATTTCCATTTGTATAATCTTTTCCTTCTAGTCTTTTACCTGATTTCATTGTATCAATTATATTATTAATTTCATCTATTGATTCATTTAAAATATCAATTCTAATACTGTCTGTATTAAATTCTGAATATGAAACTGAAGTGGTTTTAGAATTATATATTGTAGAAACTGTTTGAATGTTATCAGGAACTACTAAAAAATTCATTCCAAGTCTATCTTTTAAATAAAAGCTTTTTCCAGAGTTGCATTTTGAGTCACATTGAGGGTAACATTTATTAGTTTTACCAAGTACACAATAATTCATATTCATTAAAGGTGTTTTTCCATAAACAATTAATTCTTTGGATGAATCTGCATAATTGCAAAGGTTTATAATAGTATTTTTATCCAATTCAGGTGAAATTGTAAATTTATTAATTCCAAGTTTTTTTAATTCACAAATTGTGTAGTGATTAAAAATATTAAATGTATAATTTGCTACAAAATTAAATCCTTTGTTATTAAAATCCTCCAATAGTAGAAAATTTGAAAGATTAGAAAGTACAAAACCTTTTATATTATAATCTAAAATTGCTCTTTCGATGTTACTATGCATTAAATTCCTGTAGTTAGCTTTTATTATAGTAGGTAAGTATATATAAAGACTAGCTTTTTTGGTAAGTTGCTTTAAAATATTTTTATATTTTTGATTAATAAAATATTTTAAAGGAATATAAATGTTATCTATATCTGCTATTTTAGAATAATCAAAATCAGTATTTAGTAAATTAAGAAGTAACGATATTTTAATAGTACTATTTTTTGATAAAGGTTTATTCTTTATAGATGGAGATTTTATTTTTTTTATATCTCTATTTATATTTGAAATTGCATAATCTTGAACTTGTTCTAAAACTGTTCTTCTCAAATCATTTAGATTTGCAATTGTAACAAAAAGATTATTCTCTAAATTAATATTAATATTTTTAAATTCGTAAAAACTAGAATTTGTTTTTGAAAATTGTTTTATTATTGTTTCTTTATCTAATGGCTTATTTATTGAAGAAACAGGAGTAATATTAGAAATATAGTTTATTTTTAAATTTTTATATAAGAGCATATTACTAGCAGATGTCACATTAATTTTTATAGGTTTGTCATTTTGTATAGTAATACTACAATTTAACAAAACTTTTCTATTTTCTTTTTTAATACTTTCCAAAGCAGTAGAATTTAATTCTTTAGACGAAATTTTATAAATTTTATTTCCTCGTTTTATATTTCCTTTCATTCTACCAATAGTAACCATATCGCCTTCATAAGCAGTTTTTAAATTAGATTTTTCTTTAATAAGTTCAGATATAGTATAAGAACCATTTTCAAATTCTAAAGAAATTTTATCTCCTATAGAAACAGATTCTTTAAGTTTTAGGGTTATTAAACCTTTATCTGAATTAAAACGTTCAACTGTTCCTATATATAAACCCATATTATTTTGTTTTTCTTTAAAAACTAAATTTCTATTTGGATTTGAATCTAAGTGGCCCGTAGAGAAGTTTCCACGATTAAAGCTTTGTAATAAATCTTTTTTATCTTTTTCATCAATTTTATAAGGTTTATTTGAATTTGCTAAATCAATATATTTTCTATAGATTCTAGTAACTGTTGCTACATATTCAGGACTTTTCATTCGTCCTTCAATTTTTAAACATTTTACACCACTTTTTAATAAAAAAGGAATATAATCTAATCCACATAAATCTCTAGTAGATAGAAGATATCCAGAATCTAGTTCTGTTTTATTATCATCAATTAGTGTATATGGAAGTCGGCAAGGCTGAGCACATTTTCCTCTGTTTCCAGATCTTCCACCGATCATGCTCGAAAATAAACATTGACCCGAATAAGAAATACATAAAGCGCCGTGAATAAAACATTCTAATTCAATATTTGAATTGTTTGAAATATATTCTATTTCTTTTGCTGATAATTCACGTGAAAGAACAACACGCTTAAAACCTAAGTTTTGAAGTGCTAAAGTTCCTTGTAAATTATGTACAGACATTTGAGTGCTTGCATGTATAGCAAGATTTGGAAATGATTTTATTAAAATTTTTGCTAAGCCAAAATCTTGAACAATAATTGCATCTATTCCAAATTCATAAGCTTTTTTGGCTAAATTAAAAGCACTTTCAAATTCATTATCTTTTATTAAAGTATTAAGGGTTAAATTAGTTTTTACACCTCTTAATTTTGCATATTGAATTGCTTTTTCTAGTTCTTCAAAGTCAAAATTAGAAGCAAAAGCTCTAGCGCTAAATATATTAGAACCAAAATAAACACTATCTGCTCCATTTTGAACAGCAGCCTTTAAACAATCCATATCGCCAACAGGGGACAGTAATTCTATCATACAAATACCTCCTTGTATGGATTTATTATAGTTTATAACTATTTAAAGAATTATAGCATTTCTTATGAAGAATGTAAAGAAACAATTGTTAATGTCAATACAAAAATGTACAATTTTTCAAATTTATTGATGCACAAAATTGTACATTTTTAAATTTGATTTTTTAATCATCTTCAATTGATTCTGTTACATTTGATTCGATTTTATCTTTTAATCTGTATG
>JAFRDD010000094.1 GCA_017404025.1 Clostridia bacterium | reverse complement strand
TATATAATTTTACCATTTGTAATTTAAATTCTTCTGTAAATTCTCTTCTTGGTCTTCTAGACATGTTTAATTCCTCCATTTCATTTTATTTATTATAACATGTCCTTATCTTTTTTGTCCAATTTATTATAACCTATCCAGCAGAGCAAGAAGCAAAGGCTAAAGCAGAAGAGGAAACAAGAATAAAAGCAGAGCAAGAGGCAAAGGCTAAAGCAGAAGAGGAAGCAAGAATAAAAGCAGAGCAAGAAGCAAAGGCTAAAGAAGAAGAGAAAGCAAAAATAAAGGCAGAGCAAGAGGCAAAGGCTAAAGCAGAAGAGGAAGCAAAAATAAAAGCAGAGCATGAGGCAAGAAGAAGGGCAGAGAAAAAAGCAAAGGAGTATGAACAACCGCGAGAAGAAAAAATAAGACCTCACGAACAAAGTATAAAAGATGAAATAGAAGATGTGCAAAAGAATGAAAATCAACAAATAATTGAAAATAAAGATAAAAAAGTTGATTTATGGATGAATAGGTTTAGTGGTTGGTATAGTGCAATAGATAGAGTAGCTCAAAATGTAAAAGCTAAATTTGTAAAAATGAAGTCAGATATAGCAAAAGCAATTAAAGATAGAATACAAGAAAGAAAAAAGGAAAAACAAAAGAGTACACAAGAAAAAGAACCAAATGAAAGGTAGGTAACTAATTTGAAAGAAGAATATAAAATAGCTTTCTCAGAAGTTGATGAAATAATAAAAATGATGCCAGATGAGTTATTAAGAAAAATACCAAAAGGATTTAGAGAGTTAATGGCTGAAGAAAAAGATAATAACTATATTCCCAATATACATGAACCATTAGAAAAAAATAAATTAAAAAATGAAACTATTATAATCTTAGGATTAATATATAGAGATTTCTTATGTTCAGAAGAAGAAAGAAAAATTCTGCAAAAAAAAGATGCGGAAGAACTACAAAAAGTACAAAATGAAATAGATAAAGAATTAAAAGAAAAATATAGTATAGACAATTTATTTAATAAAAATAAAACTGAAAATGTTAATAAAGAAGATAATATTAATAATACAAGTGAAATTGCAATGGTTGAATATAAAGAAGAAAAATGGTATCAAAAAATATTTAATATAATAAAAGGACTTTTTCGTAAAAATTAAAAAAACTTAAAATTTGCTCAAAATAAAAAATAGAACAAGATATGATTTCCTGTTCTATTTTTTGCTATCTAGAATCCATTTTTCAAATTCTTTTGGGGTAATTTCTTTATTTAGATATTTTTGTTTCATTACAGCTCCATCTTTTTTATACTTTTCAAATCTAGCAATGGCAGTATCTGTTCCATAATGTGATACAGAGCTTGCAAGAGACATATATCTTTTTCTGTATTTATCTAAAAGAGTATCTTCTTTTAGTGATTTTTTATAAGTTAATTCTTTTCCAATTTGCCTACAAGTTTTGCCAGTGTTTTTATATTCTACATTACAATATTTAGTCTCCTTTAAATTTGATGGAACAAAATAATATCCACAATTTTGACATTGCCTTATAGTATTATGATTATCAGACATAAATTCTTTAAATATTAGAGCTATTATTGCAAAAATGTCATCACTCTCAAAATAGTATGGAATATTATACTTATTAACATCAATATTTACAAAGATTAAATCAAAAGTTTCAAATTTAATATTTAATTTCTCCATAAATCCATTTATTTCTATTTCATTATATTTAATTGATTTATCTTTTAAAAAGTTTTTTTCATCTTGTCTTATTTCCTGTATGGCTTCTGGAGTAAATTCTGCTTCTTCCTCTATTTTTTTGAAAAAATCAGTATCGTATGGTAATCTTAGATTTTTTAATAAAGTATATTTAAGGTATAAAAATTCTTCCTTATATTCTTTTACAATTTCATTTAGTTCATTGTTAAATCCAGAAAATGAAAGCCTTAAATGTTTTGATGAATTGCGATTTGCTTTTTTGATTTTTGGATGTCTTCTATAATATAAGCTTTCAAAACAAAACCAAAAAACAAAAAATCTGCAATCTTCATCATCTTCAAAATTTGTATTTAAAAACATAAGCAGAAAAGAACCTATTGGATCAATCATATGCTCGGCTAAATATGATGAAAAAAATATCTTTTTACTTTTATCATAATATATGCGTTTAAAAACAAATAATTCTAGTCCGAGATTTTTATCAAAAGCTAGTTTAAAATCCAAATGGAACACCTCCACATCAAACAACCTAAAATTAATAAAAAATTTTTTGAGATTGTACAGTGTGAATTTCGAAAATTCACAATTATAATGTATACAACACTTGATTGACATAATTTTACTACAAAGAGCAGAAAAAGTCAAAAAATGGAAATGAACATTGAAAATTGAATAGTAGTTACAAGAACAAATAATGATACTTTCGTCTGGCTAACATGATGTAAAGGGGCGATTCTCTAAAAAGAGGAATGAGGGCAAATCTCATATGGGAGTAAATCCACTTGTAACGGTATAAAAACCTAAAATTTGGAAAAAATAAAACAAGAGGAGTGAGGCTATTGGAAGAAAAAAAGAAATATAAGAAAAAGAATGATTTTAAGATAAATGTATTTTTTAATGAAAAAGGAGAGGCATTGGAGAAAGTTGTAGAAAGAGCTTTTGGAAATTATTGCTTAAAAACAGTTAAAAAATAAAATGAAACAATGGTATTTGATGAGATAATATGGTATAATGTTTGCAAGAGTATCAATATTATCTCATTATCTTTAATTAGCGAGAAGGGAGGAAACAGTGGGCTATACAATAATGAATAATATTGATTATAGAGTAGGTATATACATTAGACTTTCAAGAGAAGATGAAGAAAAAGAAAAGTATCAAGAAAGTGAAAGTATTGGAAACCAAAGAACTTTGCTAATGCAATATATTAGACAAAACAAATTGAATTTTATATCAGAATATGTTGATGACGGAGTAAGTGGTACAAGTTTTGATAGACCTGCATTTAATAAAATGATTGCAGATATTGAAGCAGGTAAAATAAACATGGTTATTACCAAAGATTTATCAAGGCTTGGAAGAAACTATGTGCAATCTGGGTTATATATTGAAAATTATTTTCCAGAGCATGAAGTTAGATTTGTTGCAATATTAGACAATATAGATACTGCTTATGATAATTCAAATAATGATATAGCACCATTTAAATCAATATTAAATGAAATGTATGCTAAAGATACATCAAAGAAAATAAATAGTGTATTACAAGCAAAAAGAAATAATGGAGAATACTTAGGAACAGCGCCTTATGGCTATAAAAAAGATCCAGAAAACAAATACCATTTAGTAATAGATGAAGAAGCAGCAAATGTTGTAAAACTTATATATGAAAAATATTTAGCAGGTTTTGGTACAATGCAAATTGCAGATTACTTAAGTAAAAAGAAAATTCCAATCCCATCAGATTATAACAAACGAAAAAGAGGAACAAAATCTTTAACTTATGGGCTATGGCAACAATCTACAGTACGATTTATTCTTTCAAACGAAATTTACACAGGAACAGTTATACAAGGAAAAAGAAAAAAGGTGAGTTTCAAATCAAAGAAATTTATAAATTTACCTGAGGAAGATTGGGTAAAAGTAGAAAATATGCATGAGGCTATAATAAGTAAAGAAAACTTTGAGAGAGCAAGAAAAATTATTGAAGCAACAAAAGGCTCAAGAGTAGTTCAGAATGATTATTTATTTAAAGGATTACTTAGATGTTATGATTGTGGAGGATATATTGGAATAAGAAGTCCAGATAAAAACGGAAATATTTATGGCAGATGTCAGAGATATGGAAGATTTGGAAAATTTGATGTATGTTCACCACACAATTTCAATTATCAGGTTTTTGAAGAACAAATGTTAGAAGTTTTAAGAGAAGTTTGTAAAGAATACAAAAATAAAAAGAAACTAGAAGAAATTGCAAAACAAACAAAATCTAAGCAAACACAAGAATTTGATATTAAAAAACAAATTGATTCATTTAAACAAAACATTGAAAAAGAAACAAGAAAATTAGAAGTAATGTATGAAGATAGGTTAGCAGGAATAATATCTCTTCAAGAATACATGAAAAATGCAGAGAGAATAAAAGAAATTGTGAAAAGTTACGAACAATCAATTAAAGAATTTGAACAAGAATTATCTGGAGAAAATAAAGTAGATAATAATAAACGTAGATTAGATAATTTAGTAGAAGAATTTTTAAAAATGAAAAATCCTAATAAAGAAATTATAAGGGAATTTATAGAGAAAATTGAAATTCATAGTGACAAGCAAGTTGATATTTATTTCAACTTTAAGCCGCTACAAGAATTAAATAATAATTTTAGTGTAGCTAAAAAAAATTATGAGAAAAAGGCTGTGTAATCAAGAAACTGCATCCGTGTATCCGTAATTTTGCTTCGCAAAAAACGGCTACAACGGTAATACACACATGCAGCTATTTGGGCAATTATTGCTTATGCAATGCTAGGTGAAGGTGATAAAGCAATGGAGTTATTTAAAATGATTAATCCAATAGAACATTCAAAAACAAAATTGCAAGCCGATAAATATAAAGTAGAGCCATATGTTATTTCAGCAGATATTTATGGTACTGGAAATTTAGCAGGACGTGGCGGATGGACTTGGTACACAGGCTCTGCTAGTTGGTATTATACTGCAGGAATAGAGCATTTAATAGGTCTAAAAATATTCAAGCGGAAATTTAAAAATAGAACCATGTATTCCCAAAGAATGGAAATATTACGAAATTAGATATAAGTTTGGTGAAAGTATATATAATATAAAAGTGAAAAATCCAAATGGAAAAAATGTAGGCGTAGAAAAGTTTATTTTTAATGGTGAAGAAAAGAAAGAAAAATGCATAAAATTGATAAATGATGGTAAAATTAATGAAATAGAAATAATTATGTAAAAAACTAGAAAAAAGCCTTGTATATTAAAAAAAAATGTGATATAAATATAAAAAATAAAGCTTATATAAAAGAAAGGCGGAATTTTCGTGGAAGAAAATAATATGGAAAAAGGGCAAAAGAAAATATTAATTGTAGATGATGAACAACACATAATTGATATTTTAGTTTATAATTTAAAAAAAGAGGGATATGATACAATAGAAGCAAATGACGGAATATCTGCCGTTAATGTAGCTTTGGAAGAAAAACCAGATTTAATATTATTAGATATTATGCTCCCAAAATTAGATGGTTTATCTGTATGTAAGAGAATAAAAAATTCTTTAAATGTACCAATTTTAATGTTAACAGCAAAAGATGGAGAAATTGATAAAATACTAGGGTTAGAATTAGGGGCAGATGATTATATAACTAAACCATTTAGTGTTAGAGAATTAATGGCAAGAGTAAAAGCAAATCTTAGAAAAGCAGAAGCTGTTAATACGCCTAAAGTTCTTGAAAAAGAACAAGAAAAAGTAGAAGAGATTGATGAAAGTAAAATAGTTGTTGGAGATCTATCATTAGATTTAGATAAATTTGAAGTAAAAGTTAGAGGACGAGTAATTGATTTAACATTAAGAGAATTTGAAGTATTAAAATATTTAGCTTCACAACCTGGTCAAGTTATTACAAGAGAAGTATTATTAGAAAAAGTTTGGGGATATGAATATTATGGAGATATAAGGACAGTTGATGTTACAGTAAGAAGAATTAGAGAAAAGATTGAATTAGATACTTCTACACCTAAAATATTAATGACCAAAAGAAGTGTTGGATATTATATTGCAACAAAATAATATTATAAGGAATAAAATGAATTTAAATTGATATTATAATTTAAATTCATTTTTATTTTTATATAAAAATGAAAAGTTCGAAAATTGTCGAAAATTGCGATGAAAACTGAAAAAAATTCAGAAAAAATTATTGACAAATTCAAATTATCAAATTATACTTTAAAACAGAATTATAATTCAAATAAAATTTTTATCTGATATTTTAAATCAATCAAAATTCACACCTAATGAAATATGGAAAGGAGGATTTTTACAATTTAGTGCACTAAATTAATTTCAATGAATCAAAAATTTGTATCAAAAAGTAATTTTGTTTTAAGAAAAGTTTTAAATACAGAAAACAGTTTAGATATCATAAAAGATTTTATAGAATCTATTTTAAATATTAAAATTATTTCTATTAGATTAAACCCATATTTACAAGAAATGGCTAAATGTTTACCTACAGAAGAAAATTTTGGAATTGCAGATGTAAGAGTAATAACCGATTCAAATCAAGAACTAAATATAGGAATTCAATTTATAGACGGAATATTTATACAAAATAAAATGTTTTTATATTATGCTCAAATTCATGCAAATCAATTAAAACACAGAGATAATAGGAAAATTGCCAAAACTATTACTATAAATATTTTAGATTATAAATATTTTGAAGGTACAGCATATCACAAAAAAGTTCTAATAAAAGACAGAAAAAAAACAATAGAAGGTGAAATTGAAATACATGTTTTAGAATTACCGAAATTTAGAATTGAAAATGTAAATTGTTTAACAGATAAAGAAGAGTGGATGTTGTATTTTAAAGAAAAAAATTCAAAAAAAATTCAAAGTGTTATAAATGGAGCATTGTACATAAAAAAATTAGACATATTATTAGATGATTTTTGGAAAAGTGAAAAAATGGAATAATTATCTAGAAGGGGGGCATTGTTATAAAATTATCTAGTCAGAATTCTAATTCATTTTTAAAATTACTAAAAGGAAAAAAATATAGAAATATAATAATAAATTTATTAAATGATATTTTAAATTTGAATATAAAAAAATATAAAAATATTACAGTTGAAAAATTTGAAGATATATCAGAATATGAATTTTCACTAATTAAAATTAATGCAGAATTAATGAATAAAACTTTTGTTGACATTCATATAAAAATGATAAGTAGAGAAAAAGTAAAAGAGAATATTTTTTGTTATTGGTCATTAATATATCAAAAAGAATTAGAAAAAAGAAATAATTCCAAAAAAGCAAAGCCAATAATAAGTAAAGTAACAATAACAGATATAGGGAAGGAGAGATATAAAAGTAGTATATTACTGGAATTACAAGATAATGTCAATAAGATTTTAGAATATGGAGCAGAAATGCATTTTGTTGATATTATTGAATATATAAATAAAACTCAAAAAAATCGTTACAAATTTAGTGAAATTGAAAATTTCATTTCTAGAAAAGATGAAGATTTGCTTTTAGTAGGATTAATCTTAAATGAATCAATAGGAAGAAGCAACATAGATTTAATATAAATAAAAAACCATATTTATATATTTGAGATTATAAAATTTGAGTTTGGTTTTTAGTATATAAATATAGTTTTTTAATTAATTATATTAATGAACGCTTGTTAATTTTTGCTTCAATGTAACAGATATAATTGTACCTTCTTCAACATTAGTTCCTTTAGAATAATCTTGAGATATAACAGTACCAGAGCCTTCAATGCTTATATTTAGTTTTTTCTCTTTTAAAACTTTTGTTGCTTCTGATGCAGATAAACCTTGTAAATCAGGAACTTCTACAGAAGTTCTGGTTGTATCTGATGTAGAATAAACCATTATAATAGCAGAATCTTGAAGTTTAGAACCTGGCTTTGGAACTTGTTCACCAACAAGAGCAGTATTTTTATCATCAGAACATATAATGTTTATGTTACTAAAACCACTACTTTCTAGTACTTTTTCAGCTTCGGCTACTGTTTTATTTTTTATGTTTGGTAAAGTAATTAAATCATTAGAATCGTTTGTATCATTATTGGAATCAGAAGGAATATTTAAATAAGGAAGTATTTCTGATAGCATTTGAGATACAACAGGTCCAGCAATTAGTCCACCTTGATGGCCATTAATTTTATTTTCGGGGTCAGGATTGTATAAAGTAAGTAGAAGAACAAGTTGTGTATTTTCAACAGGTGATATAGCAACATAAGATGCAACATAACCTTCAGATTTGTTAGCATCTGTTGGTTCAGAAGTTCCAGTTTTTCCACCTATAGAATAGCCTGTAACTGCTGCATGTCTTCCAGAACCATCTGTTACAACTGATTCCATTAAACTTCGTACTTGTTCAGAAGTACTTTTGGAAATGACTTGTCTTACTTTTACAGTAGGAACTTCAGTAACAACACCAGTATCTGTATTTGTAAAACTTTTTACAATACGAGGTTGCATTAAATTTCCATCATTTGCAATAGCAGAGATTGCTGTAATCATTTGAAGCGGAGTTACATTAAGTCTTTGCCCAAAAGACATTGTTGCAAGTTCTACAGAGCCAACAGTATTTAGTTTGTGAAAAATACTCGTTTGCTCACCTGCTATACCAGAATTAGTTGTATCAAAAAGACCTAAAGCATTATAATATTTATATAGAGTTGGAGCGCCAATTCTTGCACCTAATTGCATAAATGCAGGGTTACAAGAGTTGCATAAGGCTTTCCTTAGAGTTTGAGAATAATGAGGGGTAGTACTCCAACAATTAATTTTAATTTTTTTGTCATTTACATCATCGAATTCTTCATACCCTTTACAATAAAAGTCTCCTGCTTTATCTGTTGTGGTAATATTTTCTTCTAGAGCAATTGCAGAGGTAATAACTTTAAAAGTTGAACCAGGCTCATAAGTTTCAGAAACAGACTTATTTGACCACATCTTAAATAGTGATTCATTTTTAAATGATTCAGCTAAAGTAGAATTTGCTTCATAAGGAGAGTTCAAATTATAATTTGGATATGAAGCCATAGCAAGGATATCACCTGTTTTTGGATCCATTACTATAGCATTGCCTCCCCTTGTACAATTATTATTATCAACAGCCTGTTGCAAATATTTTTCTACAATAGTTTGAATATTCAAATCAATTGTTAAGTTTAAATCACTACCATTTTCAGCTGCAATATATGTTTGTGCGGTGTTTGGAATTTCTTTTTTATCACTTCCTTTTGAACTAACCAATTTTCCAGGAGTCCCAGTCAAAACAGAATCCCAAGAGGCTTCTAACCCACTTAAACCTTGATTGTCATTACCTGCAACTCCAATTAAATTAGAGGCAACAGCATTGTAAGGGTAATATCTTTTAGTATCTTCATCAATATTTATTCCAATTGATATATTGTTTTCTTTCATCCAGTTTTTTAATTTTTCAACTTTTTCTTGTTCAACTTTTTTTACTATTGTTTCTACATTAGAAGAACTATTTACTTTTTTTAATATCTCATCATATTCTAGTTCGAATATGTCTGATAGTGCTTTTGCAATATCTTCTTTATATTTTGTAATTGCTTTTTCATCTTTGCTATTAGGTTTTAATTTTAAAGGATTAATAGTAATTGTATCCACTTGTGCACTAATAGCTAGTGCTTTGCCTGTTGAATCATATATATTCCCACGTTTTGGACTTATAATTTGATTGATAGCTTGTTGTTGATATGCTAGTCCTTTTAAATAATTACCTTGTATAAATTGTAAATAACCAATTCTAAATAGCAGTACAACTAAAAGTAAAATTGTAAGAATAAAAAATATGATTATTTTTGTTGAATGCATTAAATTGGAAGGATTTAAATCTGAATTTATCTTTGTAATTTTCTTTTTCATATGTTCACCAATTTTCATTATTTTTTTATATATTTTATATGAAAATATATAAAAAATCAATAAATTAACTAAAAAAAGGAGAATAAAAAATGATTTCAAATATATATACAATTGCATTAAGTGGTCTTAGTGCAACTTTAATTGAAGTTCAAACTTGTTTAGCTTTAGGAATACCCAAATTTGAAATAGTTGGTTTACCAGATATAGCAATAAAAGAATCAAAGGAGAGAATAACATTTGCAATAAAAAATTCTGAAATACAGTTTCCAAGTATGAAAATTATAGTTAATTTGTCTCCGGCAGATGTGAAGAAAGAAGGGTCAAGCTATGATTTACCGATAGCGATAGGAATTCTACAAAATATTGGAAAAATAAAGAATAATGTTACTAATAACTGTGTATTTATTGGAGAATTAGGATTAGATGGAAAAATATATAAGGTAAATGGAGCTTTATCTATGTGTATAGAAGCTAAAAAATATGGAATGAAAAAAATAATATTACCTAAAGAAAATATGTATGAAGCAGCTTTTGTAGACGGTATAGAAATATTGCCAGTTGAAAATTTAAAACAAGTAATAGAATATTTAAATGGAATACAGAAAATAGAATATGTTCCTAAAAAAGTAGAAAAGTTGCTAAATCTGGAAAAAGATTATGAATATAAATTTGAGGATATTTATGGACAAGAAAATGTGAAAAGGGCACTGGAGATATCTGCTTCTGGAAATCATAATTGCCTTATTTCTGGAATTCCAGGAGTAGGAAAAACGATTCTTTCAAAAACAATTAGTTCTATATTACCAGATTTGTCTTTTGAGGAAGCACTAGAAATTACACAGATTTATAGTGCTTCAGGCAAATTAAAAGATGGAGAGATTATTTGTACAAGACCGTTTTGTGCTCCACATCATACTATATCAACAAGTTCGATGATTGGAGGTGGAAAAAAGCCAATGCCAGGAGAAATAACTTTAGCTCATTTTGGGGTACTGTATTTAGATGAATTAGCAGAATTTAAAAAAGATACTTTAGAGGCATTAAGAGAACCACTTCAAGATAAAAGAATAATGATTAATAGAGTAAACTATAATTTAGAATATCCTAGTAATTTTATGCTTATAGCTAGTATGAATCCATGTCCATGTGGATATTATGGAAGTATAAAAAAAGAATGTACATGTACTGCTTTACAAAGAAAAAAGTATATAGAAAAAATAAGTGGACCTTTTTTAGATAGAATTGATTTAAAAGCATATGCTATGGAAATTGAATATGAAAAGATATCGAAACAATATAAAAATAATGGAGAAACATCTAAAAGTGTAAAGCAAAGAGTTACAAGAGCAAGGGAAATTCAAAATGATAGATACAAAAATGAAAAAATAAATACGAATTCTGAATTAACGTCAGAATTAATACAAAGATACTGCGAAATAGATAATTACTCAAATTCACTACTAAGACAAGCATATGATAAATTTAATCTAAGTATTAGAGGATATAATAAAATTCTGAAAGTTGCTAGAACAATAGCAGATTTAGAGGAAACAGAAAAAATTAATGTTAAACATATTGCAGAAGCAATTCAATACAGGTGTCAGGAGAATGAAAATGGAAGTAGAATATAGTAGCAAATATTTTCCTAAAAAATTGAGAAATATAAAAAATTTTCCACAAAAAATTTATGTGTTAGGCAATATAGAGATAATAAATAATTTTGGAATTGCGATTATTGGCTCAAGAAGTTGCTCTACATATGGAGAAAAAATGGCCAAATTATTTGCTCAAAGATTGAGTAAATATAAAATTAATATTATTAGTGGAATGGCAAGAGGAGTAGATAAATACGCACATTTAGCAACGATTGAAAATAAAGGTAGTACTATAGCTGTGTTACCTTCAGGATTTAATAAAATATATCCAAAAGAAAATGAATATATTGTAAATAAAATACTAGATGCTGGAGGAGCTGTAATTAGTGAATATGAACCAGACGAAATGGTAAAATCAAAAAATTTTATAGAAAGAAATAGAATAGTAAGCGCATTGTCAGATGGAATTTTAATAATAGAAGGAGGATATAGGAGTGGAACAGCTGTAACTGCAAGAATTGCTAAAGAACAAAATAAAAAAATTTTTTGTGTCCCTTCATCATTAGAAAATCCAAAAGGATTGGTGCCCAATAAATTAATACACGAAGGGGCTGCGCTTGTAAGAAATGAAGAGGATATTATAGAAAATTTTGATAATATCGAAAAAAGAAAAAGTGAGGAGTATGAAAAAATAAATTTTAGTAATATTAATGAAAGTTTTATTATGGACTTTTTAGAAGATGAAATAGGAATAGATGAAATAGTAAAGAAAAGTAATTTAAAAATAGAAGAGGTTAATTATCAATTAACAATGCTACAATTAATGAATAAAATTGAACAATTACCAGGAAAGCGATATAGGAGAATTGTATGAGAAATAATATAAAGATAGGAAAATATGGCGAGGATGTTGCAATCAGATATTTACTTAAAAATAATTATAAAATTTTAGAAAGAAATTTTAGATGTAAACAGGGAGAAATAGATATTATAGCAAATGACAAAAATGAGATGGTATTTATAGAAGTAAAGACAAGGAGTAATTTGAACTATGGTACACCAGCACAAGCTGTTGATTATAATAAAATGAACCATATTTATAAAAGTGCAAATGTATATTTAAAGTTAAAAAAAGTAAAAGATATAATTGTAAGATTTGATATTATCGAAGTTTATATTCAAAATAATATGTGCAAAGTAGTACAATTAAAGCAAGTAGTATAAATGTCTTGAAAAATGAAACAAAAAAAAGTATAATATTATTTGAAAGAGGTATGAAAATGAACAATATTTTTGAAGATACAAAATATTTAATAAAAAAATATAATGTTAAAGCTAACAAATCGTTGGGGCAAAATTTTTTAATAAATCAAGATGTTGTTAATAAAATAATAGAAAGTAGCAATATTAATAAAGATGATTTAGTAATAGAAATAGGACCAGGACTTGGAACATTAACAAAATATTTGCTTGAAAAAGCAGGAAAAGTTTTATGTATCGAATTAGATGCAAAGATGATTACGATTTTGAAAGATAGATTTTCATTATATAATAATTTTGAAGTTATTCATGAAGACGTACTTGAGTGTAATCTTAATAAAATAATTGAAAAAGAGAAAGAGAAAAACAATTTACACAATGCAAAAATTGTTGCAAACTTACCGTATTATATTACAACACCTATTATTATGAAATTAATTGAGGACGAATTAAATTTGGAAAGTATAACAGTTATGGTACAAAAAGAAGTTGCAGATAGATTAATTGCGGTGCCTGGAGAGAAAGAAACAGGAGCAATTACGTATACTGTTTATTATTATGCGCAATCTGAAGGAATATTAGATGTCCCAAAAGAATCTTTTATACCTGAGCCAGAAGTTATATCAAAAGTAATAAAATTAAACATTAGAAAACAGCCTATAGTAAAAATAGAAAATAAGGATAATATGTTTAAAATAATAAAATATGCATTTATGCAAAGAAGAAAAACATTGCTAAATTCTTTAACTAATTCAAAAATATTTTCAAATAAAGAAGAAGGATTAAGAATTTTAAAAGAATTAAATCTAGATGAAAATATCAGAGCAGAAAAATTGAGATTAGAGGATTATGTTAATTTAACAAAAAAAATAAAATGCAAATAATTTTTATAAAAAGGGTTCTATTTTTTTCAAATATATGATATAATATTGTTAATGATGTTAAATTAATGATAGGAGAAGGTTATGAATCAAATTCTTGTAACTAAAAAATTATATGTGACTCCAGAATTAAAAAAGAGAAAAAAAATATACAAAATAGATTTCTTTTTATCAATTTTTTTAGTTGTTGCTTTAGTATCTGCATATATATATGCAGAATATGATAGAAGCAAAAGTGAAGAAATGATAGGAGAAATATTAGCAAGTGAAGAAGAAAATACTGTTGATGATACAGTAATTCCAGAAGATGCTTTGGTTATTGTTTTAAGTGAAGATTATACAGTAGCTACAAATGATGAAGAAATGCATGAACAAGCAGAAGAAACTTCATCTGTAACAACAAATAGACAGAGCTCATATAATGGCGCAACATATACAAATGTAGCTACAGTAGATATACCAAAACTAAATAAGAGTTTTCCTGTATTGCAAGGAGAACTAAGTCAAATTGAAACATTATTAAAAATTTCACCATGTAAGTTTTGGGGAGGAGAACCAAATGAAGTTGGAAATTTCTGTATAGTGGGACATAATTATAGAAATGATAAATTCTTCAGTAAGGTGCCTAACTTAGAAGTTGGAGATATAATAACATTAACAGATTTATCTAAAAGAACATTAAAATATGAAGTTTATGATAAATATACAGTAGAGCCTGAGGATGTATCTTGTACAAGTCAATTAACTAATGGAAAAAAAGAAGTTACATTAATAACATGTACAGATGATAGTAGATTAAGAGTTGTAGTAAGAACAAGAGAAGTAAAATAGAAAAATATAAGAAAGAATTATTAATAAAATCCTAATTAAGTTTAATGCTCAATTAGGATTTTATATTTTTTCATAAAAATTTTAATTAAAATAATCTTGTAATTTAAATTCTCTTGGTGTATATTATATATTATACTAATAAAATAACGGATGGTAAAGATGGAAAAGTCAAAGAAAATGCTAAAAAACTTAATAATTTTTGGCGTACTTATAGGAATAACTTTTTATATGGTTTTAAAAGACCAAGATATAATGAATATATATAAAGTGTTACGAACAGTAAAATTGCAATATGTTGCGATTGCGGTTGTATGTATGGCTGGTTATTTAATTTTAGAAGCAGTAAATATGGGGAGAACTTTAAAAGTTTTAGGAGAAAAAAGCAATTTATTAAAAAATATAAAATATGTTTTGATAGGATTCTTTTTTAGTGCTATTACACCAGCTGCAAGTGGTGGGCAACCAATGCAAATTTACTATATGCATAAGGACAAGATATCAGTAGGAAATGCAACATTAGCACTTTTAATTAATTTGAGTAGTTTTCAAATAATAACACTATCATTTGCATTTATAAGTGTAGGATTTAATCACGACCACATGACTCAAGGATTGGTATGGTTATTTATAGTTGGAGTAGTTCTTAATAGTACAGCGCTTGCACTATTTTTAATAGGTATTTTTTCAAGAAGATTATCAAATGCATTAATAAAATTTGCTGTAAAAGTACTAAGATTTTTTAAAATTAAAAATGTTGATAAAAAGCAAGAAAAAATGGAAGCAGAATTAACTAATTATCAGGCAAGTGCTAAATATATAAAAGAAAATAAATTTCTAATTGTAAGAACTATTTTTACGACACTAATACAAATTACAATCTATTATACTATACCTTATTGGGTTTATTTGGCCTTTAATTTGCACGATTATAATATATTACAGGTTATCGCATTACAAGCTGTTTTATATGCTACAACATCAGGAATTCCTTTGCCAGGAGCAGTAGGGGTTACAGAGGGAGGATTTATGGCCTTATTTGAAAAAGTATTTACGACAGGTATTGTAAGTAGTGCAATGTTATTAAATAGAGGTATAAGTTTTTATTTATTTGTATTAATAACAGGTATTTTTGTAACAGTCGTTTCAATAAAAGAAAAAACAGAAGAAAATGTATAAACCTTAAAAATGCTATTGACAAGCTTATACAAAATAATGTATAATATATGACGTATATAGGGGTATGAGTTATTTACCATACACAAAAATTCCATGTACAGTGTTTATGTAGCTGGAAGGAGGGGAATATAAATGTCAGAAATAAAAGTTAATAATGGAAATATAGAAGACGCATTAAAAAGATTTAAAAGACAATGCGCACGTAATGGAGTTATGCAAGAAGTTAGAAAAAGAGAACATTATGAAAAGCCAAGCGTAAAAAGAAAAAAGAAATCAGAGGCAGCAAGGAAAAGAAAATTTTAATAAAAATTATTAGTAGTAAATTATAAAAAGCTGAAAACAGCTATATATAAATATATTAAAAGCTCAGAACAAAAATCTAGCTATGTTTTGAGCAAAAATATTTATATATAGCTTTTTTGTTTTTTTAAAAATAAAGTATAATAAGTTTTAAAAAATATATAATAATAGTGCGAAAGGTGGAGATAAAATGGAATATAAAAAAATTAATATAAAAAAAGGAATAAATTTACATTATATAAATACAGATAAATTCAAAACAAATTTAATAGCAGTATTCTTAACAACAACAATAAAAAGGGAAGATGTAACAAAAAATGCGCTAATATCAGCTGTTTTGAGAAGAGGCAGTAAGAATATGAAAACACAAGAAGAAATAAGTAAAGCATTAGAAAATATGTATGGTGCAAGTTTTGATTGTGGAATAGATAGAACAGGAAAAAATCAAGTTCTAAAATTTTATATAGAAAGCATAAATGATAATTTTTTGCCAAATAATAAAGAAAATTTATTAAAACAGTCATTAGAAAGGATTTTTGAAATTGTTTTTAATCCTTTGATTGAAGAAAATGGATTTAATAAAGCATATGTTAATCAAGAAAAAGATAATATAAAAAATATTATAAAGTCAAGAATTGATAATAAAGCAAGATATGCGATGGATAGATGTATTGAAACTATGTATGGGAAAGATGGATATGGAATATTTAAATATGGGTATATAGAAGATTTAGAAAAAATAGATAATATAAATTTATATGAACAATATCAAAAATTATTAAATGAATGCAAAATTGATATATTTGTTTCAGGAAAAATAAATGAAGAAACATTAAAAATAATTAAAGAAAATGAAAATATAAAAAAATTAAATGAAAGAGAATCTAAATATACACCAACGAATTTGGAAAAAAGAGAAATACCAAAACAAGAAAAAAATCAAACAGATTCAATGCAAGTTTCACAAGGTAAACTTACAATAGGATTGGATATTGATATAAAAAACGAAGACGAAAAATTTGATGTTTTAATTTACAATACAATTTTAGGTGGTAGTGCAAATTCAAAAATGTTTCAAAATGTGAGAGAAAAAGAACATTTAGCATATGTTGCAAGTTCAAGTTATTTAAGACATATGAACAATATATTTATAAATTGTGGAATAGAGATAGAAAATTTTGAAAAAACAGTAGATATAGTAAGAAAACAAATAGAAGATATGAAAAACGAAGAGTTTTCAGAAGAAGATATACAAAATGCAAAAAAAGTAATTATTTCTGGAATCAAATCTATTGATGATGAACAAGACAGTGGAATAACTTATAAATTTGGACAGGAATTGTCAAATATGGAAATTAGTTTAGAAGATTATATTAATAGAATAAATAAAATAACTAAAGAAGATATTATAAAAATTGCAAAATCTGTTTATATAAATACTATTTATTTCTTAAAAGATTAGAGGAGGAAGTTATGCAGGTACAAGAAAATTTGAAAGTTAAAGAAAAGATATATATTGAAAAACTAGAAAATGGTTTGACAATAATGATAATTCCTAAAAAAGGGATTCAAAAAAAATTTGTTGTATGGGGTACAAATTATGGTTCAAATGATAGTGAGTTTATTGCACCAGGAGAAAAAAGTAAAACAGAAGTACCTAAAGGAGTAGCTCATTTTCTTGAACATAAAATGTTTGAACAAGAAAATGGAACCAATAGTTTAGATACATTAACTGCTTTAGGAGTTAATGCAAATGCATATACAACAAATGATCATACAGCTTATTTATATGAATGTACAGATAATTTCTACGAAGCTTTAGATGAATTAATGGATTATGTTCAGCATCCATATTTTACAGATGAAAATGTGGAAAAAGAAAAAGGAATTATAGGTCAAGAAATTAAAATGTATGATGATTATCCTGAATGGAAAGTTTATTTGAATACATTAGAGGCAATGTATTATAATCATCCTATAAAATTAGATATTACTGGAACTGTAGAAACAATATCACATATTAATAAAGATATTTTGTATAAATGTTATAATACATTTTATAATCCATCAAATATGGCAATGGTAGTCTGTGGAGATTTTGAACCAGATGAGATTTTATTGGAAATAAGAAAAAGATTAATTGAAAAAGAAAGTCAGGGAGAAATTAAAAGAATTTATCCAGAAGAACCAGAAAAAATTGTAAAAGAAAAAGTAGAACAAAATATGGAAGTTAGCCAACCAATTTATACGATAGGAATAAAAGATGTAAAGCCTAAAGAAGAAACAAAAGTAAAAAAACATATAGCAATTGAAATATTATTGAATATTATTTTTGGTAAAAGTTCAAAATTATATAAAGAATTATATGATAATGGAATAATATATGGTGGGGCAAGTTTAGACTATGAATTTTCAAGAGGATATGCACATATTTTAATTACAGGACAGTCAAAAGAACCTGAAAAAGTCTATGAAAAATTTAAAGAAGAGATAAAATTATTAAAGAAAAACGGTATAAGCGAAGAAGATTTTGAAAGAAATAAAAAAATGATATATGGCGAGTATATTAAAGAATATAATGATGTCTCAGATATTGCTAGGATGTTTATTTCAGATTATTTCAAAGGAATCAATAGTTTTGACTATTTAGAGGAAATTCAAAGTATAAATACGGGATACTTAAATGATTTGTTAATTGATGTATTCAAAGAAGAAAAAATGGTTATTTCTATTGTGAAAAATTAAAATAATATAAGAAAAAAGAATGTAGAAAAAACAGTATAGGAATTGGAATTAATATTATGCTGTTTTTCTTTTGGATTATATGTCGAAAAAAGTAGAAAAAACACGTGCGAAACTTGCAAAAACAGTGCAAAATATATTGACTATAATGGAAAAATATGTTAATTTATATATATACGTAAGAGAAAAAATAAAAAAAAGGAGAGATGTATATGTTGAATGAAGAAATTTGTAAATTAAGAGAAAAATTAAACAATAGCATCGAAACTGGACAAGATTATAGTATTATTTATCAATTAAGCATAGAACTAGATGAGCTTATAGCTGAATATTATAAAATAAAGGAAAAAGAAGAAAGAGAGCTACATGTAAAATGTGTTTAAAGAATAGAGCTTTCAAAGTTTTATATGAATTTAATTTATATAAAATTTTGAAAGCTTTTAATTTTTTAGTAAAATTATTTACCATTAAGTGTCCCAAAGATTTTACTAAAAAATTCTTCGACAATTTTCTAAAAAAAGCCCTATTTTTCGTAAAATATGTTATAATAAAAGAGATTTTATATAAATAGTTTTAAGGCGGGGATATTATGAAAATAATCATAATGATGTATGTTACACTATTTCCAACAATTATAGCAGGAGTTTTGAATATGGTTTGGTGCAAATCATCAATTTTAAAAAAATTAAATACCCCAGTGGATTTTAAAAAAAATTTTATAGATGGAAAAAGAATTTTTGGGGAAAATAAAACATTTAAAGGAATTTTGGGATATGTGATTTTTAACATAATTTCAGCAGTATTGTGGGGATTTTTGTGTAGAATATTAAATATAGAAAATTATAATTTCTTTTTTATTAATTATACTAATACTTTTTTTTATAATGTTTTAATAGGTACATTATTGGGATTAGCATATTCATTATTTGAATTACCAAATAGCTTTATAAAAAGAAGAATTGGAATAGCACCGGGAAAAACAACTAGTGGATTAAAAAAAATCTTTTTCATATTTTTAGACCAAGCAGATTCAATATTTGGATGTTGCTTAGTAGTATGTGTATTTTTTAACCTGTCCCTAAAATTCTATTTTTTATATGTAATAGTAGGAGCAATTACACATATTGTAATAAATATATTATTATATTTATTTAAATTGAGAAAAAATATGTTTTAGAGGTGAAAAAATGATATCAAAATTTAAAGATGTGAAAGACTTAGAAAAAGTAGGAAATAAAGCGAAGTTTTTAATAGAAATGAAAAAGAATAAATTCAATGTCCCTGATGGTTTTGTTTTAGACGTTGATACATATACAGAAATAATTAAAGATAATGATATAAATTTAAAAATAGAAAATCTGTTAAAAAAACTAACAAAAGAAAATGTAAACAAGATAAGTTCACAGATATCTAATTTGTTTAATGATATAGAATTTAGTGAAAAGATAAATAATGAGATTGAAAATAATATAGATAAAAATAAATTATATGCTGTAAGAAGTAGTGGAACAAAAGAAGATTTAGATGAATATTCTTTTGCTGGACAATATGAAACTTTTTTAAATGTATCTTATGAAGATTTGAAAAATAAAATAATAAATTGTTATAAATCAATGTTTTCAGAAGTGATTTTAAACTACTTATTAAATAATAATATTAGTTTTACTGATATGAGAATGACTGTTATTGTTCAAGAAATGATACAGTCAGAATGTTCTGGAATTTGTTTTACAATTAATCCAATAACTGGAAATGATAAAGAAATGGTTATAGAAGTTGGTAAAGGGTTAGGAGAAAATATAGTTAGCGGTAAAGTTGCACCTGAACAATATTATTATAATTGGTTTGAAAAAAAGTATAAATATGATGAAAATAATAAATTATTAGATAAAAAAATATTAGAAGAAATGACTGAAAAATTTTTGAACATACAATTATATTTTGGTTATCCATGTGATATAGAGTTTGGAATATATAATAATAAGTTATATATTTTACAAGCAAGAAGAATTACAAAGATACAGTATCAAGGAATAAAAGAACTTTGGACAACAGCGGATTTTAAAGATGGAGGGGTTTCAGCAACAATTTGTACTCCATATATGTGGAGTTTATATGAATATATTTGGGAATATGTGCTTAAGAAATTCCTTTTAGAGTCAAAGATTTTAAGAGAAAAAGATATTAGTCCTAAATTAGGAGAAATGTTTTATGCACGTTGTTATTGGAATTTGTCAGTAGTAAAAAGAGCTATGAGCCAAGTTATAGGATATCGTGAAAGAGAGTTTGATAGTGAATATGGAATAAAAATGAACTATGAAGGAGAAGGAAAAACTACAAAAGTAACATTAAAATCTCTAAAAGATATTATAAGAATGGCTATTGCTCAAAAGAAAATTTTGAATACTAGAAATAAAAATGCACAAAAATATAAAGATGATTTATTAGAAAAATATTATAATTATAAGACAAGTTATGATAATGGTGAAATACAAAATATAAAAGAAACATGGTACAAATTAACACATGATGATTATTTGTTAAGTGAATCTACGTATTTTTGGCAAATATTTATAAATACAATTCATCAATCATTATATAAAGACGGATTATTAAAATATGTTTCAGAATCAGAATATTTAACACTTTTAGGAAGCATAGAAAATATTTCACATTTATTACCTTTTTATGATATGTGGGAAATAAGTAGAAAAATAAGAAGTGATAAAAAAGATTTTAAATATTGGCAAGAAAAAACTTGTGAAGAAATAATAAAAGATTTAGAAAATGTAGATAATGCTAGTTTTGAAAGTGTAAAAAAATTAATAAAGAATTATGGATATCATTCTGATAAAGAATTAGATGTTACATATAAGTGCTATTATGAAGATGTTTCACCATTTATAAATACTTTAAAAGATATGTGTTTATTAGAAGATTCATTTAGCCCATTAGAAGATAAAAAGCAGGGAAAAGAAGCTTATGAGAAAATATTTAATAGAATTGAAAAAGAAGTAAGTAAGAAAAAATATAATAAAATAAAAGACAAAGTTGAAAAAATGAGAAAAATGTTATGGTGGAGAGAAGAATTTAGAGATGTCTCAACAAGATTTTATTATATTATAAGAATTTATACTGTTGAATTATCTAAGAAATTAGTAGAAGAAAAAGTTATTGAAAGAAAAGAAGACATATGGTTCTTAAAAGTGGCTGATATATGGGAATACTTAGATGGGAAAATTTCTAAAGATGATATTAAAAATATAATTAAAAGAAATAAAACATATTATAATGCTTATAAAAACTTTATGAGTGAAAATGAAATTGGACAAAGTATAACATCAACTGAAAAAAATAATGAAAGAAAATCAGATGAAATTAAAGGATTAGGTGCAAACAATGGAAAAGTTGTTGGTACTGCAAGAGTTATAGAAAGTTTTGATGAAATAAATAAACTTCAAAAAGACGATATATTAGTTACAAAATTTACTGATACAGGATGGACACCTAAATTTGCAATATTATCAGGTATTGTAACAGAATATGGAGGTATACTATGTCATGCAGCAATTGTATCAAGAGAATATGGAATACCTGCAATAGTTAGTTGCCATGATGTAATGAGCAAAATAAAAGATGGACAAAAAATAATGATAGATGGATCTACTGGAATTGTAACGATAGTGGAGGAATAATATATGGTTATTGGTAAATGGAATAAATCAGTAATATTAACTTATGTTGGATTAATAGTTAGTATTTTAGGTATATTTCTATGTTTTAATTATGAAAATAGTATAAACTTAGCAATAGCGTGTTTAATAATAGCGGGAATATGTGATTTATTTGATGGTGCAATTGCAAGAAAATGTAAAAGAACAGAAGAAGAAAAAAACTTTGGAATACAGTTAGATTCGTTAGTTGATGTAATAGATTTTATTGCACTACCTGTAACAATTTTGTTCAAGCTACAAATGAATTCTTGGTATCAATTAATAATAATTGCAATATTTGCAGTTTGTGGAGTAGCAAGGCTTGCATATTTTAATATAACAGTTGAGAATAATGATGCTCCTGTAAAATATTATAAAGGGTTACCTGTAACTTATACTGCATTAATATTTCCGGTATTTTATTTATTAAAGTATGTATTATCATTAAATATATTTAGTATAGTATACACAATATTAGTATTAGGCGTTGCTATGCTAAATATTTTAAATATTAAAATTATAAAGCCAAAAGGAATTGCTTATGTGATATTTTCAATACTTGCAATTGGAATGTTAATACTATATTTGGGGGTTCTATGAGAAAAGTATATAATAGAAAAACTAATGCAATTGAAGAAGAACAACAATATGGTGGAAAGTATTTGAATTTCTTATATAATAATTCTTGCGGAAGAATACTTTTAAAATTAATTATAAATTCAGGATTTTCAAAAATAAATGGTATTTATAATAAAAGTTTTCTTAGTAAGAGAAAAGTAAAAAAATTTATTGAACAATATAAAATAGATTTATCAAAATTTGAAAAGGAAAAGTATAAATCGTTTAATGAATTTTTTACAAGAAAAAAGAAAAACGTTTCATTAAAAAAAGAAAAAAATATATTTATTTCACCAGCAGAATCTAAACTATTAGTATATAAAATTTCAAAAGATTTAAAAATAAATATAAAGCAAAGTGTTTATACAATTAATGAGTTATTGAATAGTGATTTTGAAACAGAAAAATATAAAGATGGAAATTGTTTAGTATTTAGATTATCAATGGATAATTATCATAGATATTGTTATATAGATAATGGGAAAATAGAAAAAGTAGACAAAATCAGAGGAAAGTTACATACTGTTAGTTCAATTTCAAATAAGCATAAAGTATATTCGCAGAACAGTAGAATTTGTAATTATATGAAAACGGAAAACTTTGGAGACTTAATATATATAGAAATAGGAGCATTATTAGTTGGTAAGATTACTAATTATGAAAAAGAGACATTTAAAAAAGGTGATGAAAAGGGATATTTTGAATTGGGAGGTTCTACAATTGTAATATTGACACCTAATAATTTAAAAATAGATGAAGATATTTTAGAATACAGCAGAAAAGATATTGAAGTTAAAGTAGAATATGGAGAAAGAATAGGAGAATTATTATGTTAAAAAGATTACATATTTATTTTAAAGAAAGATATCCAATTATTGCAAGATTATTTTTAGGATTAGTTATTTTCCTTGAAATATATTTTATAGTTTTATTAAATAATGGAGTTATAGATTTTCAAATTGGGATTCAAGAAATTGTTGGAGCATTTACGGTTTTTGCTTTTTTAATGTGGCTTCGTATAGCAGATGATTTAAAAGACTATGAAACAGATAAAATATTATTTAAAGATAGACCATTACCAAGTGGAAGAGTAAAAAAATCAGATGTAATGATAATTTGTACAATTGTGCAGATAATAGCTATAATTTTAAATATAATTTTTATGAATAACCTAATATTTTTTGCCATTTTGTATGTATATGGATATTTAATGAGTAAATGGTTTTTTCAAAGAAGTAAGATTCAACCAAGTCTACCACTTGCATTAGTAACACATAATCCAGTACAATTATTTATTAATTTATACATAATTTCTTTTACATGTATAAAATATTCTCTTCCAGCTATTTCATTAACAACAATAATGGTATTATTTACATTATATTTTCCTGCATTAATATGGGAAGTATCAAGAAAAATAAAAGCACCTAAAGATGAAAATGACTATACTACATATTCAAAATTATTTGGATATAAAAAATCTACTAGATTTGTTTTAATATTAACTTTAATAGATATTATAACAAATATAATTTTAGTTTGGAATTTAAATAAAATATCTGTCGGAATATTAATAATTCTAGTTTCGTGGATGACATTTAAATTTGTTCAATTTATGAAAGATCCAGAGAGATTCAAAATTGTTGATAAGGTAGAAAGATATACATATATGCAAGAGACAACAATGCTTTTAACAGTAGCTGCATATCTTTTAATAGGTAAAATATAATGTTTGGAAGTAAGTATGATAATTTAGTAAAATTAAGAGAAAATGGATTTAATGTTGCTAAATTTGATATTATAAAATTCGAAGATGCTATACAGGATAAAGAAGTTCTTAATAAGATTTTGGAAGAAAACAAAAATAAAACAAATAAAGAAAAAAGTATAATATTACAAAATTATATAGAAAAAAATATAAATAAAGATTTTAATATAAAAATAAAATGTGAAAACTATGCTGTTAGATCATCATCAAATATAGAAGATGGTACAAATGATAGTTTTGCGGGTCAATTTGATACATATTTAAATGTAAAAGAAAAAGATTTAGAAGCTAAAATAATAGATTGCTTTAAATCTTTATATAATGAGAATGTGTTAGAATATATTTTTAATAAAAAAATTGATATTCAAGAACTAGAAATGAATGTAATAATTCAAGAAATGGTTCAATCTAAATATTCAGGTGTAATCTTTACAGCTAATCCACAAGGAATATTAAATGAATCTGTTATTGTTGTAGGAGAAGGTTTAGGAGAAAATGTTGTATCAGATAAAATTAATACTACATGTTATTATTACAATTTAAATGATAAAGTTTATTATTATGAAGGAACCAAAGATTATTTAGAAAGAGAACTAATAGAAAATTTAATTAGTATTTCTCAAGAAATTACTAATATATTTGGTGATTATTTAGATATAGAATATGGTATTGTAAATAAAAAAATATATATTTTACAAGCTAGAAATATTACAACAATTAAGGGAGAGAATCCTTTAATATTAGACAATAGTAATATTGTAGAAAGCTATCCAGGGATTAGTTTGCCATTAACAATTTCATTTGTTAATTCAGTTTATAGTGGCGTTTTTGAAGGTGTTAGTAGAAGAGTTTTAAAAAATGAAAAAGAATTAGAAAAACATACAAATACTTTTAAAAACATGGTAGGTTCAGCTAATGGAAGAGTATATTACAAAATAAGCAATTGGTATACTGTAATAAAATTTTTACCTTTTAGCAAAAAGATAATTCCAATATGGCAAGAAATGTTAGGGGTAAAGAATAAAGCATATGATGAGAATAAAGTAGAAATATCAACATTGACGAGATTCATGACATATATTAATTCTATTTGTGAAATAAAAAATACTAATAAAAATATGATAAAACTTAATGAAAAGTTTGAAAGAGTTCAAGAAGAGTTTTATAAAGAATTTAAGCCATCAATGAACGAAAGAGATGTTTTAAATCTTTACCAAAAAGTAAGTGATGACTTGCTTTCTTGCTGGGATATAACACTATTAAATGATATATATACTTTTATTTTTACAGGACTTTTAAAAAATCGTTTAAAGAAAAAATATGATAATTATGAAGAAAAAGCAAATAGATATATTTCAGGAATAACTAATATAGAAAGCATGAAACCAATAAAAGAAATGGTCATTTTAGCATATGAAAAAGACAAGATTTCTAATAATGAATATAAAGAAAGATTTAATGAGTATATACAAAAGTATGGAGATAGAAATTTAGAAGAATTAAAATTAGAAAGTTTAACATTTAGGACAAACCCTGAATTATTAGAAGAAAAAATTCAAGAGTATAGAACAGATTTAAAGAAATTAGATGAAATGTATAAAAATCTTACAAAAAATGACTCCAAAGACTATATTGAAGAAGATGCTATTACTAAAAGCATAATCAAAAAATGTATGAGAGGAATAAAAAACAGAGAAGTATCAAGATTAAATAGAAGTAGAATATTTGGAATGGTAAGAAGCATGTTCTTAAAATTGGGTCATATATATGAAAAACAAGGGTTAATAGAGAACTACAGAGATATTTTTTATTTAAATATTGAAGAAGTAAATAATTTAGCAGAACATAAAGAAAATATGAAAGATATAGTAAATAAAAGGAAAGAAGATTACAAATTATATGAATGTTTGCCTTGCTTTTCAAGAATTATATTTATGGAAAAAGAATTTGATAAACATCATACAAATGTAAATACAAATAAATTTTACAGTAATAATAATGAATTAAGAGGTATACCATGTTCTAATGGGAAAGTAAAAGGCAAAGCTCTTGTTATAAATAATGTAAATGAAGCAAAAGATGTTAAAAACAGAATTTTAATAACTAAAATGACAGATCCAGGGTGGGTGTTTTTATTAGCTACTGCAAAAGGAATAATAGCTGAAAAAGGTTCATTATTATCTCATACTGCTATAATTTCTAGAGAATTAAAGATTCCATCAATAGTAGGTGTAAATAATTTATTAAACACGATAGAATCTGGAGATATAATAGAAATGGATGGAACAACAGGAATAATAAATATTATTGAAAAAACTAAAAAGAGAAGTGAAGAGGATGAAATGTATACAATTTAAGTTCGAAGATAATTATATTAAAGACTTTATTAAGTTGAAAAAGAATATATATAAAAACGATAATACAGAAGACCCAGCAGAAATGAAAAAGATTTTGGAAGAGAAACATCCTCTTAGCAAATATTTTTCATTGTACAAATTTTTAATATATGATAATAAAAACGTTGTTGGAAGATTTGCAATAACGATATATCCCAACGATGATACTGCATATTTTGGATTTTTTGAATGTATAGAAGATGAAAGTGTAGCAGAATTTTTATTTGAGAAAGCTAAAGAATTTGCAGTTAAAAATAACTATAAAAAAATAATAGGACCTGTAGATGCTTCATTTTGGATTAAATATAGGCTAAAAATTAATATGTTTGATAAAATGCCATATACAGGAGAACCTTATAATAAAGAATATTATTTAAAAATGTTTTTGGATAATGGATATAATATTTCAGAACATTATACATCAAATTTATATCAAACATTAGATTATGATTATGAAAATGAAAAATATTTAAAAAGATATAATGAATTTATTCAAAAAGGATATATTGTAAAAAGTATTGATATGAATAAGTTTGAAGATACACTTGGTGAATTATATTATTTATTAACTGACCTATATAAAGATTTTCCTATATATAAATCTTTATCAAAAGAAGAATTTACTAAAATGTTTAATAGTTACAATAAAATAATAAATCCGGATATGGTAAAACTAGCATATTACAATGAAAAAATGGTAGGATTTTTTATAAGTATACCAAATTATGAAAATTTAGTTTATAATTTAAATTTATATAATATTTTAAAAATATTGAAATTGAAAAATAAACCTAAAGAATATATAATGTTGTACATGGGAGTGGATAAAAAACATGTAGGGCTTGGAAAGGTTTTAGTATACAGTATAATTCAAGAATTGAAAAAAAGTGGATTACCTAGCATAGGTGCCTTGATGAGAGATGGAAAAATAACTAGAAACTATGTTAAAGAAATAATAGAAAATAAATACGAATATGTTTTGTTGGAATTACAGTTATAGTTTAATAAAGAAATTAATGTTATTAGTAAAATTAAAAGAACTATACCTATTGCAAAATCGGCAAAAATATTATATAATATTCAATCGAATAAAATGAGAGGAATATAAAAAAGTGGGAAGTTCGAAATATAGAAATTTTAAACAAATAGTAAATACATTTTATAATGAAGAGGTTGATAATATAGAAAATACTGAAGCTAATTTACAAGAAAAATTAAACATTAAAATAGAGCCAGTTATTCTATATGACAAACTTATAGGAACCATGAGAGTTGAATTTAAACTTGGAAAAGATAGAATGTATAAAATAAAAAATATATCAGATTTTTATACTAGAATGGAAAGAAAAGAAAAATTTAAGTATGGCGAGAAATTAGATTTTATTCACACATCAGAAGTATTTAGTGATGAATCACAAGAAATTTTGAAATTTTTATTAAAATATGCGGAGATTATTAAATATGCAAATTCCAACACAAGCAATTTAGCATATTATGGAAAAACAATAAACGAATCTAGTATATTACTAAGTAATAGTGGACTAGATGAAATTTTTGAAATATTAAAAAATGCGAAAGTGCAATTCGGCAACGAAAATGCAGATAATAAAATTAAGTTTATAGATGAAAATCCTCAAATAAAATATATTTTAAAAAAGTTAGAAGATGATGAATATGAAATATATCCTAATATTGACATATTTAAGATATCAATTATAAACGGGAAAAAGTATAAATATGTTTTTAAAGAAAAATCATTATATAGATGTAGTGAAAAATATTCAAAATCCACATTAAAAATGATAGAAATTTTTAGAAAAAACTATATAACAGAAGCAAAGCTTGGAAAAGAAGAGTTAAAACAGTTTTTTTCAATTATAATGCCTAAAATAAATGATGCTGTGGAGTTTAAAAATATTGAAGAAAATGAAATTGAAAAATATAGACCAAAAGATTTAACTGTAAAAGTTTTTTTAGATTTTGATTCTAATAATTATATTACATGTGATGTTAAATTTGTTTATGAAGACAATTCATTTAATCCATTAGATGAAAAAACAAAAACTAACTTCCCAAGAAATATAGTGCAAGAAACAGAAGCTTTAAATACATTTAGACAAACGGGATTTATGGTTGATATAAAAAATTTAAAATTTATATTACCAAATGATGAGGAGATTTATAAATTTTTAACAGAAGACATAAATTATTATATGCAAAAATTTGATGTTTTAGTAACTGATAATTTTAAACAAAAAGAAGTTAAACAAACACAAATAGGAAATTTAGGTGTAAAACTAGAAAACGATTTATTAAGTATTGACTTAAGTAATTTAAATATAAATTTAAATGAAATAGAAGAAATAATGGAAAGATATAAACTAAAAAGAAAGTTTTACAGATTAAAAGATGGTAGTTTTTTAGAATTAGAAGATAATAATGAAATAGATTTCTTAGATAAATTAATTAATGGAATGGATTTAGAATTAAAAGATTTATCGAAAGGAAATATAAAACTTCCTAAAAATAGAAGTTTATATTTGAATCAACTTTTAAAAGGAATAAAAGGAACAGATATAAGTAAAAATACAGAATATAGAGAAGTTGTAAATAGCTTGAATAAAGATACAATAGAAGATGAAATACAAATACCAAAAAATTTAGATAGTATCTTAAGATATTATCAAAAAACAGGATTCAGATGGTTAAAAGTTTTGGACAATTATGGCTTTGGAGGAGTACTTGCAGATGATATGGGGCTTGGAAAGACCATACAAATGCTTTCTATAATTATAGATTATATTCAAAATAATAAAAAAGAATCAAAAAAAAGAGCGTCTTTAGTTGTTTCTCCTAGTTCATTAGCTTTGAATTGGAAAAAAGAAGCGGAAAAGTTCGCAAGTGATTTAAAAACATTAGTTATTAAAGGTAGCGCTAGTGATAGAGCAAAACTAATAGAACAAATAGACAATTATGATATTGTAATTACATCATATGATTTATTAAAAAGAGATATTGAAATATACAAAGAAAAAGATTATCAATTTAGATTTATAATTGCGGATGAGGCTCAATATTTAAAAAATAGTAATACTCAAAATGCAAAATCTGTAAAAGAAATAAAAGCAGATACACGTTATGCTTTGACAGGAACACCTATAGAAAATTCATTAGCAGAATTATGGTCTATATTTGATTTTGTTATGCCAGGATATTTATATACATATAAAAAATTTAGAAATACATATGAAGTTCCAATTGTAAAAGAAGAAGATATAAGGGCAATGGAAAGATTAAAAATGTTAATTGAACCATTTGTATTAAGAAGAACTAAAAAAGAAGTATTAAAAGAGTTACCAGAAAAAACTGTTACAGTACTTAATAATGAAATGTGCGAAGAACAAAGAAAAATATATATGTCTTATTTAGTACAGGCAAAAGAAGAGTTAAATACAGAAATAAAAACACGTGGATATGAAAAAAGTAGAATGAAAATACTTGCTATTCTTACTAGATTAAGACAGATTTGTTGTCACCCAAGTTTATTTATTAATAACTATGAAGATGGCAGTAGTAAATTAGAACAATGCATGGAATTAATAGAAGATGCAACAAAAGGTGGACACAGATTATTAGTATTTTCAGGGTATACGTCTATGTTTGATATTATTGAAAAAAAATTAAAAGAATTAAAAATTAATTATTTAAAATTAACAGGTTCTACAAAGGTTGATGAAAGAATAAAAATGGTTGATGAATTTAATGAAAATCAAGATATTAAAGTGTTTTTAATTTCTTTAAAAGCTGGTGGAACAGGATTAAATCTTACTGGAGCAGATATGGTAATTCATTACGATCCATGGTGGAATCTGTCAACAGAAAATCAAGCAACAGATAGAGCTTATAGAATAGGACAGAAAAATAATGTTCAAGTATATAAATTAATTACAAATAATTCAATTGAAGAAAAAATATATGAACTTCAAAAGAAAAAATCAACATTGATTGATAATGTGCTAGATACAAGAATGTCATTTATAAATAAATTGTCAAAAGAAGAAATAATGAATTTATTTGAATAAACAAGAATAGGCAGACTGGAAAAACCAGCCTGCCTTCCGTTGTTATTCGCCGTTTTTGTTGTAGGCATAGCCTACAAAATTGCCATCTGGGTCATATCTTGGGATGACTGTTCTAGAATAATATGGCGTTCTTGTTTGATTGTTTACTCCTGCCCTGTAGCTGTCTGTTACATCCCGCATATTGGGATTGTTTCCACAAGCGGGACAGATAGCACAGTTTTTGTCTGTGCATGCAACACAGTCATAATAACGTTTTTCCATGCTGATTTCTCCTTTGGATAAAACAACGGTTATGTGCAAGTCGAAATACTTCGCACCAATTAAAGTATACTATATTTTACATAAAATAGCAATAGACATATTATAGAATTTCTTGACAAATAATATTCTTTATAATAGTATAATGTTTAGTAAAATTAAATTGATAAGGGGGATTTTTGTGGAAAAGGATAATTTATATATAGTAATACCAGCATATAATGAAGAGCAAAACATCGAAACAGTTGCAAGAGAATGGCACGAAGTAGTCGAAAAAATAGGAAACGATTCAAAATTAGTAATAATTAATGATGGTTCAAAAGATTCTACTTTAAGTAAACTAAAAGAACTTGAAAAAACATTACCAAACTTAATTGCTTTAGATAAGAAAAATGGTGGACATGGTGATACTGTACTTTTTGGATATAAATATGCATTAGATAATAATGCAAAATATATTTTTCAAACTGATTCTGATGGACAAACTTTATCATCTGAGTTTTGGACTTTTTGGGATAATAGAGCTAATCATTCAGCTGTTATTGGACACAGAAAAGGTAGAGAAGATGGATTTTCAAGAATAATAGTTACTAAAGTTTTGAAATTGGTTTTATTTTTGATTTTTCACTTAAAAGTAACTGATGCTAATACACCATTTAGATTAATAAAAAAAGAAACTTTAGAAAAATATTATCCTATGATACCAGAACATTTTAATTTATCTAATGTAATGTTAACTGTATTAATGTTAGAAAATAAGGAAGATGTAGAATTTAAGTCTATTACATTTAGACCAAGACAAGGTGGAGTTAATTCAATAAATTTGAAAAAAATAACAAAAATAGGAATTCAAGCAGTAAAAGATTTTAGAAGAATTAGAAAAACTTTAAAAGCTGAGAGAAAAAACAAAAAATAAATGAAGGGACATGTATGAAAGATTATATAACAGTTATTGGTGGAGGTTTAGCTGGATGCGAAGCAGCATATCAAATTGCAAAAAAAGGAATAAAAGTAAAATTATATGAAATGAAACCTAAAAAATTTTCTGAAGCTCATAGTAATAATAATTTAGCAGAGATAGTATGTAGTAATTCGTTTAAATCAAATTTATTAACAAATGCATGTGGATTATTAAAAGAAGAATTAAGAAGATTAAATTCATTACTTATAAAAGTGGCAGATGAAGTAGCTGTTCCTGCTGGGCAAGCATTAGCTGTAGATAGAGAAAAATTTGCCGAAGAAGTAACAAAAAATTTGGAACAAGATAAATTAATAGAAATAATACATGAGGAAATTACTAATATTGAAGAAATTTCAAAAGATGGAATTGTAATTATTGCAACAGGGCCACTTACATCAAGCAAACTTGCCGAAAATATTTCTAAAATAACAGGACAAGATAAATTGTATTTTTATGATGCAGCAGCACCAATAGTTAGTAAAGAGAGTATAGATTTTAATATAGCTTTTTATGGTAATAGATATGAACAAGAAAAAAAGAAAGATGAAAGTATAGAAGAGTGGAAAAATAGAATAGAAAATCAAGATGAAAAAAGTTATATAAATCTTCCAATGAATAAAGAAGAATATGAAAATTTTTGTAAAGAATTAATAGAAGCTGAAGTAGTTACTTTACATGATTTTGAAAAAAAAGAAATTTTTGAAGGTTGTATGCCAATTGAAATAATGGCAAAAAGAGGTTTGGATACTTTACGTTTTGGACCATTAAAGCCAGTTGGATTTGATGATCCAAGATATGCTAAAAGACCATATGCTATTGTACAATTAAGGCAAGATGATAGTAAAGCGAGTATTTACAATATAGTGGGATTTCAAACAAATTTAAAGTTTGGAGAGCAAAAAAGAGTATTTTCTATGATACCTGGACTTCAAAATGCAGAATTTGTAAAATATGGAGTAATGCATAGAAATACTTACATAAATTCAACCCAATTATTAGATGAAACATACAATTTAAAAATAAATAAAAATATATATTTTGCAGGACAAATAACAGGTGTTGAAGGATATGTAGAATCAATATCATCAGGAATGGTGGCAGCACTAAATGCAGCAAATGTTTTTAAAAATGATTTTCAAAAATGTGACAAAATTATTTTTTCAGAAAATACAGTAATAGGAGCTTTAGCAAAATACATTTCTACACCAAACGAAAAATTCCAACCTATGAATGCAAATTTTGGAATACTTCCAGAATTAGAAGGAAATAGGATAAGAGATAAAAAATTACGATATCAATGTTATGCAGATAGAAGTTTGAAAGAAATAAATTAATATACGAAAATAACAAACGCAGTTGCAAAATTATAAAAAATCACGCTTTGAATTTAGAAATAAGTTCAAGGCGATTTTTATGGAAATTTTTTATCTACATTTTTAAGATATAAATTAAAAACAATATTATCTATAAAAAAAGTTATCAAGATGTATTTAAGTTTACATTCTTGATAGTTATACCACCTTTTTCAGTCCTTAAGTAACTAACTTAAAGAACAAGCAATATCATGAATTATTAATTTATATCTAAGATTTGAACATATTCACTTTTAAAAAAATGTAAAAAATTTCTAACAATTTTTTTCGACAAAATTCTCTAAAAGTATTGAAAATTTTAAAGGTTAATGTTTTAATATAAGTATAGAAAAAGTTCTTTAAGTTAGTTACTTAAAGAACGGAATAAAAATCTTAAAACACAGTAAAATACTATACTTTAGGAAATAGCAAAAAATATACAAAAGAAAAGGGGGGAAAAAATAAGAGTAAAATACAAAAAAATCACACGAAAATAATTAAAAAGTGTGTAAAACAAATGAAATTAAAAAAAGAAAGAGAGGAAAAAAGAATGGTAAGAAAACAAAAGAACAAAAAAATTATAGTAGTAGCAATAGCATTATTATTGCTAATAAGTAT